>NZ_JASHIT010000004.1:0-163639 GCF_030733595.1 Halomonas sp. MMSF_3323
GTCGGCCTTTCGCTCCCGATTAAGGAAGACCCATGTCCAGACTGCCCTTTTATCTGATCGTCGCCCTGCTGATGGTGGTTGGCATCGCGATGAGCATTCACCGCCACGTGGAATTCGAGGTCCCCTGGACGCCGGGTGAACAGCGCCAGGTCTGGGAAATCGAGGCTCAGGTCACCTTCGATGGCCAGGGCGAGCCGGCCAAGGTGGACATGGCCCTGCCCTCCTCTCAGGCCGGTTTTCGGGTGCTGACCGAGCACACCGCCTCGCCGGGTTATGGCCTGGCGTTCCTGCAGGAAAACGGCGCACGTCGCGCCGAGTGGTCCACCCGCGAGGCGGTGGGCGATCAGCGCCTCTACTACACCGCTCAGGTGCTGGTGACCGAAGGTGCCCGCAAGGCAACCGCTCCGCCCCCGCCGCCGCCGGTGACCGATGTCGCCTGGGAGCGTCCCTACGACACCGCCGCCCAGCAGGTGATCGACCGCGCCTGGGCACGCTCGTCCGACGCCTTTACCTTCGCCCGTGAATTGCTGAGCGAATTCGCCGATGACCGCCAGGGGGAAAATGCCAGGCTACTGCTGACCCAGTTCGATCGTGTGCCGCTGGCCGTGCGCCTGTTGAACCAGGCCGGCGTTGCCGCCCGTGAGGTCAGTGGCCTGATGCTCGACAGCGGCCGTCGGCGCCAGAGCCTGACCTCGTGGATACAGGTCTATGACGGCGACAAGCGCGCACTGTTCAATCCGGCCACCGGCGAACAGGGCAAGCCCGACAACCTGTTGATGTGGGAAAGCGCTGGCAATGCCGTGCTCGAGGTGGAAGGCGGTCGCGATTCACGTATTTCCTTCTCCATGCTGGTACGCAACCAGCCCGCCGCGGCGGCAGTGCGCAGCCAGCTCGCCGAGGACAGCGATACCCTGCTCAACTTCTCGATTCACAGCTTGCCGCTCGAGGAGCAGGCGCTGTTCCAGACGATCCTGCTGATCCCGATCGGTGCGCTGGTGGTGGTGCTGCTGCGGGTGCTGATCGGCATCAAGACGTCCGGTACCTTCATGCCGGTACTGATTGCCCTGGCCTTTATCCAGACCACCCTGCTCACCGGCCTGGTCGGGTTTCTGCTGGTGGTGGCCGTCGGCCTGGTCATCCGCAGCTATCTGTCACACTTGAATCTATTGCTGGTGGCCAGGGTGACGGCGGTGATAATAACGGTGATAGCGATCATCTCGATCTTCACCGTGCTGTCCTATCGCTTTGGCCTCAATGCGGGCCTGACGATCACCTTCTTCCCGATGATCATCCTGTCCTGGACCATCGAACGGATGTCGATCCTGTGGGAAGAAGAAGGCCCCAAGGAAGTGCTGATCCAGGGCGGCGGCAGCCTGCTGACCGCGGTACTGGCGTATCTGGCGATGAACAATCCGTGGATTCGCCACATCACCTTCAACTTCCTCGGCCTGCAGCTCATCCTGATGGCGCTGATCCTGCTGCTGGGCAACTACACCGGTTACCGGCTGCTAGAACTGCGTCGTTTCAAGCCGGTCACGGAGGACTGAGCCATGCTCAACTGGACCAGTCCCGGCAAGCTCAAGGCCAAGGGCATCATCGGCATGAACCGGCGTAACATCCGTTACATCGGTCGCTACAACAGTCGCAAGCTGTATCCGCTGGTGGATGACAAGCTCAAGACCAAGCTGCTGGCACAGGAATACGGTATCACCACGCCGGAGCATATCGGTACGGTGTCAACCCAGTTTAGTGTCAAGCACATCAGCGAGATGCTGGCGGGCCACAACGGTTTTGTGATCAAGCCGGCCAAGGGCAGCGGCGGCAAGGGCATCCTGGTCATCGAGCGCGTCGAAGGCAAGCACTTCATCAAGCCCAGCGGCGCGGAGCTGGATATCGAGGATGTCGAACGCCACGTCTCCAATATCCTTTCGGGGCTCTATTCGCTTGGGGGCTCCCCGGACGTTGCCCTGGTCGAGGGGCTGATCAACTTCGATACCACCTTCGCTGCCTATACCTACGAAGGGGTGCCGGATATCCGTGTCATCGTGTTCAAGGGCTACCCGGTGATGGCGATGATGCGGCTGTCCACCGCCGCCTCCGACGGCAAGGCCAACCTGCACCAGGGCGCGGTGGGCGTCGGTATCGATATCGCCAGCGGGCGCGCCGTACGAGGCGTCCAGTTCGATCGTTCGCGCACCGATCATCCCGATACTGGCCACGAACTGGCCAGCCTGCAGATCACTGGCTGGACCACCCTTCTTGAACTCGCCTCCGGCTGCTACGAGATGACCGGGCTTGGCTATCTCGGCACCGACATGGTGCTCGATCGTGACCGCGGCCCCATGTTGCTCGAGCTGAACGCCCGCCCTGGCCTGGCGATCCAGATGGCCAATGGCGAAGGCTTGCGGCGACGCCTCGATCTGATCGAGGCGCAGACCGAGGAGCGCAGCGCTGCCGAGCGGGTGGCCTTCGCCCAGCACCACTTCGCCCGCCAGGGCGAGCTGCAGGAAGCCCCGGCAGAAGCCATTTGACAGTTTCGCGTGTCTGGCCCGCCGGCGGGCCAGCGCGTAGACTAGGTTGCCGCTTCGTGAATATTGGACCCCATGACCGAAACCGCCCTGCTACAACAGGCTGAAGCTCACTGCGCACATCGTGGCGTGCGTTTCACCCCCATCCGGCGACGTGTACTGGAACTGATCGGTGAGGCCAGCGGTGGCCTCAAGGCTTACGATCTGCTGGATCGGCTAGCCAAGGATCACGCCGCCGCGCGCCCCCCGACGGTGTACCGTGCGCTGGAGTTCCTGATCGAACAGGGGCTGGTACATCGCATCGAGTCGCTCAATGCCTACGTCGCCTGCCCCTGCCCCGAGCATGCACATCGCTTCCAGTTGCTGATCTGCCGGGACTGCGGGCGCGTCGAGGAATTGCACCTCGACGAGATCAACGAGCAACTGGCAAGCCGTGCCAGGACGCTGGGCTTTCAGGTGCAGCGCCAGACCATCGAACTGCTTGGCCTGTGCCAGGCCTGCCAAGGCAGCAGCAACGATGGTGCGGAGGAGCGTGCCGACGCCACCGCTGATCCAGTCAATACAGCCTCTTCCACCCCCAAGGACGCCACCTGAGCCCCATGACCGACCTGCTCAAACGCCTCGAGCGCGAACCCTGCGATAGCCGTCATTCTCTCGAAGAGGTGCTGGCCAATGTGCGATTCAACGGCGATGGCCTGCTGCCGGCCATCGCCCAGCAGCACGATAGCGGCGAAGTGCTGATGATGGCATGGATGAACCGGGAGGCGCTGGAGGAAACGCTGCGCACTGGCCGGGTATGCTACTACTCCCGCTCTCGCGCCAAGCTGTGGCGCAAGGGCGAGTCTTCCGGCCAGCAGCAGCATCTCAGGAGTGCGTCGCTGGACTGTGACGGCGATACCCTGTTGCTGCAGGTCGAGCAGACCGGTCCGGCCTGCCATACCGGCCGTCGCAGCTGTTTCTATCTGACCCTGGAAGCTGACAGCGCTCGTATCAACAGCGCTGCGCTGATCGATCCCGATGAGCTCTACACCAAGGGATCCTGAGTCATCGGCGACGTCCGGGGCTGACAGCAGCCGTGGTCGCGATGATCGATCGCCCCCCGCGCAGGAGCCATCACCCCTGGCGCGCGGACCGAAGCGCTGGCTGGCATGGCCGTTACTGGCGCTGATTCGCCTCTACCAGGGTGTCATCAGCCCATTGCTGGGCCCACGCTGTCGCTACTGGCCAAGCTGCTCGCACTACAGTCACGAAGCCATAACGGTTCACGGTCCGATACGGGGCGGTTGGCTAGCGCTCAAGCGTATTCTGCGTTGCCATCCTGGCGCCAAGGGCGGCATCGATCCTGTGCCTGGCGGGCCCAGCGAGAGGCTGTGCCGCCAGGATCCGGAGCTCGACGAGCGGTTTGAGGTGCGCGGCGACAGCGACTCGAGATCAGCGGACTGACGCGTGCGCCTCGTCGACGCCCAGGGCTCAAGCGTCAGGCAGCTTCCTGCTCCGCGACGCGATAGATGCGCTCGAGCATGGCGTTGAGGCCATTACTGCGGGTCGGCGAAAGGTGCTTGTCGAGACCCAGGTCCTTGAGAAAATGCGGACTGGTGGCGAGGATGTCGCTGGGCTTTCGATCGTTGTAGATGCGCATCAGCACGGCGATCAGCCCTGACACGATGGCGGCGTCCGAGATGGCGGCAAAGTGCAGGGTGTCGCCCTGGCGCTCGTGGTGCATCCACACATTGGACTGACAGCCCTGAATCTTCAGCTCGTCACGCTTGTGCTCATCGGGGAAGGCCGGCAGTGCCTTGCCCATGTCGATGATGTACTGATAGCGGTCCATCCAGTTGTCGAACAGTTCAAACTCTTCCAGCAGTTCCTGCTGGGCCTGTTCTGCGGTACTCGTCGTGGTCATGGTGACTCCCTAGAATGCTGCCAGGATTATACCTGCCAGGCCCCGCCGTCGTCCTCCCCCGGTCAGCCCCGGTTCGGAGAACCCGGCCAGGCGTCATGCTAGAATTCGCCCTGAGCGGGTGACAACGGAGCACTCGCTGTCGCTCGCCGCCTAAGCTACATAAAGAGATCGACATGCAAGCGCCAGACCCCCAAGGACAGGGCCCGCATCGCTCACGTGATAGACGACTCGATGCACTGGAAAAGGAGCTCGACCAGTATCTGGGCTCGTCACGGGCCGACAAGACCGGCACGCCGGCCTCCGAGCGAGGCCTGACGCAGCAGCAGCTGGAAGAGATCATCGCTCACCTGGCCGCCCAGCGGCGGGCCAAGCGAGCGGCCATCCTTACCAATTTGCTGGATCTGGCCGATCGCGCGGGCACCACCGTCGGCGCGCTTTCGCTGATTGCGCTGTTCTTCGCCGACAAGGATAGCTCGGGGGCGACGCTGGTGGTGGCCAGCACGGCCAAGCCGCTTTGGGGCGCCTTCGTTGGCTTTGGTCTGGCACTCGTGGCATCCTATGCCAAGGCCCTGCTCACCTGGAGGGACAAGTGATGACATTCCATATCGCCATGCTGATCATGCTGGGCGCCACCTTGGCGCTGGCGGTGGCCGCCTACCGACTCGACCGTGGCTACAAGTCCGACGTCAAGGCGCTCACCGAGCACGCCAATCGTTATATCGCCCGAAAGCGCGGCCCCCTCGAGCACTAGGCTTGCCTGGTGGCTCCATTGGCGGGCTCTACTAGCCCCTCCCAGCCAGAAACCTGTAAAGGGGGGGGCTGTTTCTTCATTCCTTGTTCTCCCCCTTCCCTTGACCCCATCTTGGTCCTTCTGCCTGGCCAAGGCCGTGCAGCGACTGCTGGCGATGCCACTCCTCGTCTTCGGTATGAAGGTAGCGTGACGTCGTCTCCAGGCGTGAGTGACGTGCCGACTGCGCCAGATAACGAAGCTCCACGCCGGCCTGGGCCTGATGGGTCAGAGCGGTATGCCTGAGCCAGTGCGGCGTAGCCTGTCGTAGCCGTGCCACCGCCTGGGGATCTCCGCCCTGCTCTTCCAGGCAGTCCGCGGCCTGGCTGAAGGTCGTGCGTATCAGTCGGTACAACTGGTTGTCACCCAGCGCGGTCTTTCCATCCAAGCGCCTCAACAGTGGCGCTGGATCCCCGGCGGGATCGGCCGGCTCGCCGTAGAGCGTCCGCGCCTCCCGGACCAGCTCGATCATGTCGGGCGGCACCGGGATTTCGGCAAACTTGCCGCCCTTGCCGACCACCTGCCACCACCAGCGCCCTTCCCGCCTCACCAGATCCTCCATGCGCGCCTGGCTCATCTCGTTGATCCGCGGGGCCAGCAGGTAGGCAAAGCCGAACACCAGTCGCCGCCTGGTCCAGAGAAATCTGGCTCGTCGGTCGGCACCTGGCTCCAGCGGCTCATTGAGCCAGGCCCACAGCCAGTCCCACAGCGGACGCTCCAGATAGCGCTCGACACGCCGCCGGCCATTGTTGAGTCGCCTGCGCTTGTCGCGCATCAATCGAAACGGGTTGCGCGACAGCCAGCCCGCCTCCACCAGCCAGGCCATCATGCCTTGCAGGATCACCAGGCTCTGGCGTCGACTTGCCGGCGACAGTGGGCCACGAAACGGTCGCCAACGAGGATCCTGACGCGGCCTGACCGGGCCTACCCACTGCTCACGGGGGCGCGGGTCGGCGAGAAAGGCCTCGAACTCATCAAGGTGACCCCGGGTCATCTGGGTCAACGAAAGGCGGCGCTCTTCAAGCCACAGCAGCAGCCGCTCGGCCTCGCGGCGGTAGGCGCGCTGGGTCTGCGCACTGCTGGCGTATTCGGCAAGCCAGTGGGCCACCGCCTGCCAGTCATCTTCCGCCTCGATCAAGGCCTTCGGGGACGACGAAGACGGTAATTCGCCGTCGACCAGGGTGCCCCCCGGCGTGCTGCCGACGATCGCCCTGCCGTCCTGTGCCTGTATCGGAGGTATCTTGCTCATATGACCTGCCCATTGGCTTGCGCCATTGCGTGTCGTCGCTTGGCGCGGCTGAATAGATAAAAAGTCCTGCTGACCAGCTGGCCGCTCAAGACACCAATGGCCACATCCGGTTGTGCGCGGCCAATGTGCGAGAACGCGATAGCGCGCAGCCTGGTTGCGCCGGTATCTGGGTGTCTCGGGTATGCTGACGTATGAACGACAGGGAGCCGTCGAGATCGATCATGAGTCACAACCAGCATTTCGTTGCCCGTGGCTTCGGGGACTTCGTTGACCGGGTTGGTGCCACCATCGTGGCACTCAGTGTCATTGGCGGCCTGTTCACGTCTCAGATACCCCCCACTCCTTTCGCTCGCGGGGGTGCTGCTGGGGATTGGCTGTGCAGCTCTCGGAATCGAGGTTTTCCTCTGAGGAGGACGTATGACACCGGATATTCTCGAATCCCTGAAGACGTTCCTGTTCGTGGCTTCGCCGCTGATCATTCTGGCGCTTGGAACGGCAGCTTATGCCAAGTGGCGTGGGCATAACCCTTGATGTCAGGGTGGCTTGACCGCTACTCACCTGCCAGCCGCCCTCTCCCGCCCTCGTGCTTCTCTACTTTTGCCGCTCTCTATTCTGGCCCTTCTCTGATCTAGCCATTCTCAGCTCTCGCTTTTCCCCGGCCTGGCCCTTCTCGGCTCTAGCTCTTCTCTTCTCTTCTCTTCTCTTCTCTAGCCATTCTCCGCTCTCGCTTTCCCCGGTCTGGCGCTGCCATGCCCGCGCTCTCTCCTGGTCTCGTTTTTCCCTGCTCTAGCCTAACCCAAGGCCGCCCTGCCGGGCGAGCAAGAAACCATGTAACGCATTGATTTTAAACTAGCTATTATCCGAAGAAGAACTTCTCCCATAGACGCTCTCTACGCGCCGTTCTTCGCCGTCAACGAGAATTCACGCCGCTTCTACCGCTGCAACCAACTCGCAGCAGCCCTTCCCGCGCTATACGACGCCAACTTCTCCCATGCATCCGCAACGAGCGCTGATCGCTTTAGTCTGCCCCTGTAGGCCCATAAATTCAAGATAAGACGCGTAATCTTGATTTATTGTCGCATATCATAAATATGCCTACGTATTTACGCATTATGTAATTACACGTAGTATCGCCTTTGCTTAATGGAAATGATGGCTGGCGGCATCAGCCGCCCCCTCACGGAGCAGGCAGGGGTTCGCAGGAATGTGAGCACCGCTCACGTGACGTCACCGCACGGCAGTGCCAACGGGTGTCACAGAAAGCGAACCGGAGCATGGCGAGCGAGGGGGCATTCAGGCATGATCAGCCGCTGGCGGAATCGACCACCGCACAAGGAGAGCTTCATGGCCCGTACCGGGATCACCTACGACGACGTTCAACGAGCGGTGGATACCCTGCTCAAGCAGCAGGAAGCCCCCAGCGTTCAGAAGGTCCGAGAGATACTCGGCACCGGCAGCTTCACCACCATCAGCGAACATCTGCGCGAATGGCGTTCACGCCGGGAAGAGCGACGAGACGTTCCGCCCCCCCAGGGGATGCCCGTTGAGCTTCAGGGATTGGCCGAAGAGCTCTGGAGCAAGGCCCAGGAGGCAGCGGCGGAAAACCTGGCCCACTATCGCCAGGAGGCCGATCGCAACGTGGAAGGCGCGCTTGAAAAGGTGGCCGCCGCCGATCGTCGCGCCGAGGACGCCGAACAGCGCGAAAGCGCCCTGTCGGCCCATCTGTCATCCATGGAGCAGCGCCTGCAGGAGGCGGCCTCGGAATCGGCACGACTGGCGAGCGCCAATCAAGCGCTGGAGCAGCAGCTCATCAAGGAAGGCGAGCGCGCCACCCAGCTCGAAGCTCAGCTTGATCGTCTGCAGCAGGACAAGGAGCGTGAAGGCAGGGAGTACCAGCAGGCGCTGGATGACCAGCAGAAGCAGCATCGCGAACGCCTGGCCCAGGAAGAACAACGCCACGAGGCCGCCGAGGCGCGGCTGATGGCCATGCTGGATGAGGCACGCCAGGAACGACAAAGTGCGGAAAAGGCCCATGCCCAGCGCCTCAAGCAGGCCGATCAGCGCCAGGAGGTGTTGCAGCAGCAGCTTCAGGCACTGCGGGGCGAACTGTCAGAAGAGGAAAAGCGCCACCGCGAGACGCAGATGGAGCGCTCGCGAGCCGAGGAGAACCTGCGCGCTCGAGGCCACGAGGTAGACCTGCTCAACGAGCGTATCGAAGAGCAGAGGCGGCTGCTGGCGAATCAGTCAGAGCGACTCAAGGCGCTCGAGGCCAAGCTTGACGAGAAGATCTGGGCGCTGGCCAGGCAACAGCGCGAACGCCCCGATGACAACGAAGGCACATCCAGCGGAAACGCCAAACAACAGACCTCTTCACCCTAGGGCTGCGCCTCCAGGATTCAGGCAGCGGCCTTGCCGTGTGATTGCATAGGGTGGCATTCACACGGCACGCCCGGGATCCAGCGCAGCGGCACTGCAAATCACAAGCCGCCATTCAGGGCCCAAGCGGCGTGCACCGCCTCCTTCAATGCCCGGTTTGCGGTGTTGCCAAGGCACAGCTTGCTCGACATGTCGTTTTCCTGCGTAAGCCCTTTCTGAAAACGCCTTTCCCCTGCTGCCCGGGCCCCGTCCCGCCGGTAAGATCCTCCAGATTCGGACTGACGGAATCGTTCAGGGAGGAACCGCCATGCCATCTGCTCCCCATCATCTGCGCTCATCGCTGCGTCTTCCATCGGCGCCCACCGAGTGGGCACGTTTGGCAGGAGGATGCTGAGCATGGACGACCCCTCCTGGTCCTCGTATCGCCCAAGCGACCTGCTCGGTGCCTTTGACGTCACACTGAGTCAGGATCAGCGCCTGCTCAAGTTTCATCTGGCCGGGCAATCGCTGATCCCCCATCGCCTGGTCGGTGAAGAGGCCATTTCGCGCCCCTTCTGCTACACCCTGGACGTGATCTCCCAGCGTGGCGACATCGAACTCAAGTCGCTGATCGCCCAGCCAGCGCTGATCGAGGTCCGCCAGGCCGACGGCGGCTACCGGCCGCTTTCCGGCCTGGTCGATACCGCAGCCCTGCTCGGCGAAGACGGTGGCGTCTACTACTATCAACTGGTGCTGGTGCCCTGGCTGTCGCTGCTGAGCCTCGGTCGCGATAGCCGCATCTTCCAGGACAAGAACGTCACCGAGGTGATCGAGGCGGTGTTCCAGGGCCACGAGATCGCCAAGGGGCGCTACCTCTTTGATCTTCGTCGCGACTACCCCGCGCGCAGCTACTGCGTGCAGTACCGAGAGAGCGACTTCCACTTCGTCAACCGGCTGATGGAACAAGAAGGACTGTTTTTCTATTTCAGCCATGGCGGAGGCGATCACTGCCTGGTGATCACCGACAGCGTAGATACCTGCCCAGCGGTCACCCCACAGGCCATCCGCTTCCATCGCCAGGCCGCCACTGAGGCCGAGGACGCACTGACCCAGTGGGGTGGGCGCCGTCAGCAGCAGCCCACCCGCGTAAGCCTCGCCACCTTCAACTACAAGCAGCCTCGCCACCCCAGCGACATCTCCCAGGACACCATCCGCGACCAGGGCCACCTGCCGGACACCGAGGTCTACGATTATCCCGGCGAGTACTACTACCCGGACCACCGTCGCGGTGAACGACTGGCGGTCAATCGCCTGGAAGCCCTGGAGTCCCGCGCCAAGTGCTTCCATGGCGCCGGTGGCGCCCGCCAGCTTCAGGTAGGCGGCCACTTCACCCTGACCCAGCATGGCCAACATGAGCGCGGCGACGACAGCGAGCGCGAGTTCCTGGTGCTGGGCCTCAGCGTGCATGCCGAGAATGCCCTGCCGGTATCGGCGCATCTGTCGACCCTGCCCGGCAGCTTGCAGGAACAGCTCGATCAGGCGCGTCGCGCCCACGGGCTGGGTCTCTCGGATAAAGGCTCCAGCCTCCACCGTGACGATTACCAGCGCGCTGGCACCGGCCACTATCTGGTCGACATCGAGACCCAGCGCCTGTGCCTGCCCTATCGCTCGAGCCTCGACCATCCGCGCCCGGTGATGGGTGGCCCCCAGACCGCCACCGTGGTGGGGCCGGAAGGCGAGGAAATCCACACCGACGGGCTCAACCGGGTCAAGGTGCAGTTTCACTGGGACCGGCTGGGTCACCACGACGCTGGCTCGAGCTGCTGGCTGAGGGTCAGCGAGCCCAACGCCAGCGCCGGCTGGGGCGCGGTCTTTGTCCCGCGCATCGGCCAGGAGGTGATCGTTGACTTCCTCGAGGGCGACCCGGATCGCCCCTTGATCACCGGTCGAGTCTACAACGGCGATGAACGTCCGGAATGGCACTCCAACGGCCTGCTGTCGGGCTTCAAGTCGAAGACCTATCGCGGTGGCAAGTACAACGAGCTGGTGTTCGATGACGCCACCGACCAGGAGCGGGTGCGGCTCAACTCCGAGCACGCCAAGAGCCAGTTGAACCTCGGCTATCTGATCCACCAGCACGGCAATACCCGCGGCGACTTTCGCGGCACCGGCTTCGAGCTGCGCACCGACGCCTACGGCGCCGTGCGCGCCAACCAGGGCCTGTTGGTCAGCAGCTGGGGACAGCTTGGTGCCAACGGTGAGCAGCTCGACATGCGCCCCGCCTGGCGCGAGCTACAAAGCGCCTGGCAGCTTGCCGACAGCCTCAGCGACAGCGCTGTCGACCACGACGCCGAGGCGCTTGCCAGCCGCACCGACCTGCACAAGGCCAGCGACGACGCCCAGGGGCGCCACGGTAGTGCCGACTCTGCCACAGCCTTCGACGGCAGCAGTGCGACAACGGCAAGCAAAGGTGGGCGTGGCGAGGCCGCGCGACTCAAGGAGCCCTGGCTGCAATTGGCCTCCCCGGCGGGCATCGCCATCAGCACCCCCCAGTCCACCCACCTGGCCCAGGGCAAGTCACTGAGCGTCACCGCAAGCGAGGACATCAACCTGGCCGCCGGCAAACGCCTGGTCGCCAGCATCGCCGACCGGCTGTCGCTGTTCGTCCAGCGCGCCGGGATCAAGCTGTTCGCCGCCCAGGGCAAGGTCGAGGTGCAGGCCCAGAGCGACGAGATGGCGCTGACTGCAGAGAAAAAGCTCAGCATCACCTCCACCGAAGACGCCGTGCACATTGCCGCTGCCGAGGAAGTGCTGCTGACCTGCGGTGGCGGCTATATCCGACTCAAGGGCGGCGACATCGAAATTCACGCCCCCGGCACTATCGACGTCAAGGGCAGCCAGCACCTGTTTGGCGGGCCTACGAGTCTGAGTTATCCGCTGGACAACCTTCCTGAAACCGAACCCTCCAACCTGGATCTTGAACACCTCTATGGCAACGGTCGGCCGGTGCCCGGCGCCCGCTATCGCGCTTTCCTCGCCGATGGCTCGGTACGCCAAGGGGTGCTGGACGCCGCCGGCAAGGCAACGCTGTCTGGGCTGCCTCTGGGGGGAGTCCAGGTCGAGTACTTCCAGGACCCGCGAGAAATCGACAAACGGCCCCAGGCATGGCCCGTCAAGGTGCCGATCAAGCCAACGTACGCCACCACGTCCAGCGACACCCAGACTGCTGTGTCAGGCAGCTCCAGAGATCAGGGATCTCCCTTCCAAGCGCCCAGCCTCCTTCAGTCTCCCGGCTGGACAGGTGGTACGCCTGGAGGAAGGCCAAACACTTCCGGCGTGGGTCTATCGTCGCCAGGTTGGCCCGAGGGGCATCCGTTGCCAACCATCCCAGGTGACATTCCGAGCGATCTTGCGGGGCGAGTCGAGCAGCAAGCCCGGGCACAACTCGAAAAGATCGCGCAGGAGAAGCTTCAGGAGCAGCTCCCAGGGCTTGGCAATACCGAGCTGTCATCACCCGGTTGGAAAGGTGACGTCCCCACCAGTCCGACATTCGGCGACCTCAAGGATACCCCTCACGCTCAGGACACCGACCTGACGTCGCCAGGCTGGCCGGGTGGATCACCGAAGAAACGCTCCTGAGTCGACAGGCCAATATCGCCAAGGGGCTCGGTGGGTAGCGGTCAATACCTCACTGAATGCATCAGGGATGGCGCCCTCTTGTGGGGACATAAGGAAGGAAACTTAGCATGGCCGCGAGAACAAGCTGGGGCAACCACGTCATTCCAGGTTTGGACCAGGACCCTCTGAAAGAGGCACTCAACCATCGCCGGGTGATCACCGCCGAGCCCTACAGCGAAGGCGAGACCCCGGAAGCCGTGATCATGATGGACGTGGAGGAAGATTCCGTCACGGTACTCGACGTGGTCGTCCAGGCCGCCTACATGCTGCCGGTGGTCGGTAACGTCATGGCCATCGGCGACGTCGCTCGCGACGTGGTTGACCTCGATGGCAACGACGCAGACGGCACGCCGAACTACCAGAACGTCTGGCTCTGGGCGGTGCTGGTGATCGACGCCATCGGTCTGGTGCCCGCCTTTGGCAACGCCTCCCGACCTGCACGTGCGGGGATCCGCGAAGGCATACAGGCGTTTGCCCGCGGTGAAGGCGTCGACATCGTCGCTCAGATTCTGGTCAACCAGGCCAGCGGTGCGGCGATGGATTTTCTGGCAGAACTCGAATCCAAGCTCGAGGAACAGAAACCGAAGCTGTTGCGCGAAATTGACACCATCGTCGGCAAACTCGCCGAGTTCATCAACAACCCGGTCGATGCCGCCACACAGCTCAAACTGATCGACGAGAACCCCGAGTGGTGGAACCTTCTCGAGAAAGGCAAGCGTGTCGTATTCATTGCCTTTGACCGCCTGCTCGAGGCCTTTGGTGACGACCGTCAGCGCCTCATCGCCTTCCTCGGCCAGCTCGGCGGGATGGCCAGGTCCATGGTCAACGCCGGGTTCGAGCGCCTGTTGCCGATGATACGCGACCTGGCCCAGGCGACTCGCCGCCGGTCGTCGCAACGTGGGGACGTCAATCACCAGGGCACCGCCGTCACCGGGCAACGTACGGTCCACTACCTGTCGGCGGAAAACCGCCAGACCACCCGCCACGAAGCCGAGCCAAGCGCCACTCCGGCCGGCTGCGTGTGCTCGCTGCATCGCCCCACCCCCACCAGTCCCAACCCTGTGGACTATGTGATGGGTGACGAGAACCTGTGGCACACCGACTTCAGCGTACCGGGGTTGATCGACGTCGAATGGACCCGCTACTACCGCTCCAGCATCGACGAACTCGATGACAGCGAGCTTGGCGCCCGCTGGAGCAGCCCGTTCCATACCCGCTTCGAGGCCCTGGGCGAGCAGTTGACCTTTATCGACAGCCTGAACCGCGCCCTGCCCATCGCCCCCCTCGAGGTGGGCGGCAGCCGCTTCCTGCCGCGTGAAAGCGTGACCTTGGAACACCCCGACAGCGAGCACTACCGGCTTCACTACCTCGACGGCAGTCAGGAGCTCTACCGCCGCATCGGCAAGTCCGGGCCGGGCGAGCGCGTCCATTTCCGCCTGGTCGAGCAGCGCGAGCGCGACGGCCGCGCCCTGCACCTGAGCTATCGCCAGGGCCGACTGGACCGGCTGACCGACGGCGCCGCCCTGCTGCTGCGCTTTCACTACAGCAGCGCGGGGCTGCTGGCCAAGGTGGTGCGCCACTATCCCGGGGCGGACGTCACCAAACACAATGACGAAGCCGCCGAGGCGCACGAGCCCGAGGTGCTGGTCCGCTACCAGCACAGCGCCGACGGTGATCTGATCGAAAGTCGTGATATGCGCGGCTACACCCGCGAGTACCAGTACCAGCACCATCTGGTCACCCGCTACACCCACCGCAGTGGCCTGGCGGTGGAGCTCGAGTGGGACTGGCCGGGCAAGGCCGAGGGCGCCCTGCCCGCCGCTCACGATGCGCGCTGCGTACGCAACCGCCTGGAAGACGGCAGCGAAGACACCCGCTTCGAGTACCATCGCGGCCTGTGGTACACCCGCGTCACCGACGCCGACGGCGTGGTGACCTTCTACCGCTACAACTATCACAACCAGATCGAGTCGATCACTCACCCCTTCCACCCGGCGCTGGGCAGCGAGCACTGGCGCTGGGACGAGCACGGCCGGCTGATCCGCCATATCGACGGCGAAGGACGCACCACCCACTATCGCTATGACGACCAGGGTCGGCTGATCGAGACGGTCGATCCCCAGGGCCTGAGCACCCGCATCGACTACGACGACAAGGGCCTGCCGGTGCGCGTCACCGAGCCTGACGGACGCGAACGCTCGCTGCGCTTCGATGAACGCGGCCTGCCGCTGCAAGAAATCGCCCCGAGCGGGCGTGTCACCACCTTCAGCCACGACGCGCGCGGCCTGCCCACGGCGATGACCGACGCCGCCGGCAACACCTACCAGTATCGCTGGAACGACCAGGGTCGGCTGACCAGTGCCAGCGACTGTTCACGCAAGACCACCCAGTTTCGCTACGACCACCGCGGCTGGCTGATCGAGCGCCGTGACGCCGCCGGGCATCGCACCCATTACACCCGCGACGCCACCGGCCTGCTGTTGAGCGTCGAACACCCCGACGGCGCCATCGAGCACTTCTCCCACGACGGCGAAGGCCGGCTTACCCAGTATCTCGATCCCACCGGGCAGCGCACCCGCTATCGCTACAATGGCAAGGGCCAGCCGATCGAGCGCCGCGACCCCATGGGCCAGCGTTTCGCCTACCACTACGACCGCCTGCTGCGGCTCTCGGCGCTGACCAACCAGAACGGCGACCGCTGGCAGTTCCGCTATGACGGCGGTGGCCGACTGATCGAGGACACCGGCTTCGACGGGCGCACCCGCCACTACCGCTACGACGATGGCGGCGCCCTGATCGAGCGTCGCGAAGGTGAGCTGGTCACCACCTTCACCCGCGACGCCATGGGCCGGGTGCTGGAGCGCGAGAGCCAGCGACCGGGCCAGCCCGCGCTGACCACCCGCTACGGCTACGACCCGCTGGGACGCCTGACCCGCGCCGCCAGCCGCCACAGCGAGACGCGCTTTCACTTCGACACCGCCGACAACCTGATCGCCGAGGTGCAGCGTCATCAGCTGCCCAACGGCGGTGACTACTCCAGCGTCACCCGCCACACCCACGACGCCCTGGGCAACCGCGAGACCACCACCCTACCCGACGGTCAGACCCTGGCCTGGCTGCGCTATGGCTCCGGCCATGTCCACGCCATGACCCTGGACCAGCGCGAGCTGATGGCCTTCGAGCGCGACGACCTGCATCGCGAGGTACGCCGTCACCAGGGCAGCCGCGAGGTCGAATCACGCTTCGACCCGCTGGGACGCCTGATCGAGCAGCACATCCGCACCCTCGAAGCATCCGTCGAGGACCGCCCCCGACACCCCACCGTCAGACGCCAGTGGCACTACAGCGCCAACGGCCTGCTCAGCCAGGTGGACGACAACCTGCGTGGCACCACCCGCTACGGCTACGACCCACTGGGCCGGCTGCGCCAGGCAAGCGCCCCCGGCCTCGAGGAAGTGTTCGCCTTCGACCCGGCCGGCAATCTGGTCGATCCCGTGCCGCCAGAACGAACCAGCGAAAACGGCAGCAACACCCCGCCCTCCGACGCCACCCACTGGCGACGCGAGCGCCCCCGCGATCACCTCGACCACGGATCCGAGGAGCGCATTCGCCTCGATTACCCAGGCGCACCGGCCAGCCTGTCGCCGGCCATGGGCAACCTGCTCAAGCGCTACGCCGGCACCCACTACCACTACGACGCCAGCGGCAACCTGACCCGACGCATCGCCCCCGGCGGTGAGGCCTGGCACTACCAGTACGACCCCGAACACCGGCTGATCGAGGCCTGCCACTACCCCCATGCCCCCGCCGCGGGCGATGACACCCTGCCGCGCATGCGCGCCCGCTACGCCTACGACGGCCTCGGCCGACGGGTGTGGAAAGAGGTGAACCGCCAGGGCCAGCCCAGTGAGCTGACGGTGTTCAACTGGGACGGTGACCTGCTGCAAAGCGAAGAGCGTTTTGTCGGAGGCCTGCCGCCGCTGTTTCACCCCGAACGCCTGGAACTGGCCCGCGAGAATCCCGAGCGGCCTCACTCGCTGCCCATCGCCCAACGTTGCCATCGGCTCGAGTACCCCGGCCTCACCCCCGAACGGCGGGTGATCTACCTGTTCGAACCCGACAGCTTCGTGCCCGCCGCCAAGCTCGAGAACCGCTTCGAGGCCGTCCACACCCGCAGCGGCACCGGGGCGGTGCTCTATACCGAACACCAGCCAACCGAGCCGACCCTCTACAGCATCCACACCGACCACCTCGGCACCCCGATGGAGCTGGCAGAATGCGACGGCAAGTCCAACGGCAAGCTCGCCTGGGTCGGCCACTACCGCGCCTGGGGCAAGCTCATCCAGGCCAGTGACGGCCACGGCAATCCCAGCACCACCGACAATCCGCTGCGCTTCCAGGGTCAGTACCTGGATGAAGAAACCGGGCTGCACTACAACCGCCATCGGTACTATGATCCAGAGACGGGACGCTTCACCACCCAGGACCCGATAGGCCTGGCCGGCGGCGAAAACCTGTACATGTACGCCCCCAATCCGACAGGATGGGTGGATCCGCTGGGGCTGAGTCGGTGTTGTGAGGAATCTCGCGGCAGTAGACCGAGGACAAAAACGGCTAGGATCAAAGATGCTCAGTTGCCAACCTCAGGAAGAATTCGATATGTACCTCCAGAGAGTTGGGATGGTTCAACTCCAATTCCAAGGGGCCCCAACCGAGGCTATCTTGATCGATTTGGGAACGAGTGGACTAAAGGCCCTTCTCGAACAGCCGGAGAGCCCTTTGAATGGGATGTCCAGTTATCAAGAACTGGTCGCGAGCAGATAGGATGGACGACAAGAGACGGAACACACGCTAATGTTTCGCTTGATGGAAAAATTACTCACAGGTGATCCAGTTTTGAAAGGAATAGTCAATCTTCATGTTTTTACTGAGGCTGCAGATGTGGAGCAAGCGCGTGCAGCAGGTGATATTCTACTCCAGAAACTAGAGGCGTATGAAGAAATAGAGTTGTGTCGACTAAAAAGGTATTGGAAGATTCCAGAATATTATGAATTCTCGATAGAAATCGGCAGTCCAATTATATCGAAAAACACACCCCAAGAAATATCCAAAATTTTAGGTGGGAGGTGGAAGAAAGCTGGAGACAGCTTGATTCTATACCAAACAAAGGGAAAGCCATTTCCCATGCCAAATATAAAATGGGCCAGCTTAGAGTACATAGATTTATGATTTTACATGTACGCTCCGAATCCGACAGGATGGGTGGATCCGCTGGGGTTGAGTGGGTATTGTGCAAATGTGAATGCTCAGGCAGCTTTAAGAGCTAAGCTATCAGGACTACAAAAAGCACAGCAAAATGCCGCTACAACTCGCACTCTCCCTGATGGAAGAGTACGCTACTACACTCAAGAAGTTCCTGCGCGTACAGAGGGTCCGACTAAGGGGCATTTTTTGTAACAGAGTATAATCAAAATTCTGGTTCGGTGAGGCAATGGATGGAAGGTCTTGATCAGTCTGGATCAGTAATTCGGGTACACCCGAAGAGCATTAATGGGAAGACGTTAGACTCCCAAAGCTCCCCCCCCCCGACCGGCTACGAACTTAAGAACTGGAGCAGAAATGAGTGATTCCCACATTGCGAAGGAGCTCAAAAAAGTATGCCCTGGAAAATACGATGCACATGCTATATCTAGAGCTGCATTTATCATACACCAACAAAGTGATATTTATATATCCTCAAAAACAGAGAACATACTTCTCACATTGATGGCAATGGATATGGGCGAAGAGTTTGAGTTAAGCGAGCAGGAATTCTGTGACCTACTATCCGAGTTGCCAGAAAGTTAGGGATCTGCGAAGTTGGATGTGAATTGTATCACAGAGAGCATCTGTGACATCATGATGTCTCCACCGGCCAACGCACCCGCTATCATCGCACCCGATATCATCCTGGCGCACCGGCTAGCCTGTCGCCGGCCATGGGTAACCTGCTCAAGCGCTACGCCGGCACCCACAACCACTATGACGCCAGCAGCAACCTGACCCGACGCATCGCCCCCAGTGGTGAGACCTGGCACTAGCAGTACGACCCCGAACACTGGCTGATCGAGGCCTGTCACTACACCCATGCACCCGCCGCGGGCGATGACACCCTGCCGCGCATGCAAGGACCAGCCCATCGAGCGCCGTGGCCCCATGGTCCAGCTCTTATTATTTATCCAGTGCGACCGCCTGCTGCGGCTCTCGGCGCTGACCAACCAGAACGGCGACCGCTGGCAGTTCCGCTATGACGGCGGTGGATGGCTGATCGCGGACACCGGCTTCGACGGGCGCACCTGTCGCTCCCCAACCAGTCTCGCGCGCGCCCCCTACCCCTAATGGTTTGCCCAAACACAACAACGCCGCTCTCTTGAGCGGCGTTGTTGATTCACCTTTGATCCTGAGGGCGGAACCTCAGTGCGCCAGTCGTCCGGTTGAACGTCAACGGTAGTAGGCGTTGGTGGTGTCGGTGTGGTCGGTGACGTCGCGGATGCCGGCGAGTTCCGGGATGCGCTCCATCAGCGTCTTCTCGACGCCTTCCTTGAGGGTCAGGTCCACCGCGGCGCAGCCCTGACAGCCGCCGCCGAAGGCCAGCACCGCCACCTGGTCGTCGGTCAGCTGCATCAGCTTGATCTCGCCACCGTGGGCCGCCAGGCCCGGGTTGATCTCGCTGTAGAGGATGTAGTTGATGCGATCCTCGAGCGGGCTGTCGGCGTTGACCTTGGGCATCTTGGCGTTGGGCGCCTTGATGGTCAGCTGGCCGCCCATGCGGTCGGCGTTGAAGTCGACCACCGCCTCTTCCAGGAACGGAATGCTGTTGGCGTCGAGATAGACGGCGATCTTGGAAAGCTCCAGGCGCTCGTCGCTGGGCTCTTCCTCGCCCGGCCGGCAGTACGCCAGGCAGGTCTCGGCGTAGGGCGTGCCCGGCTGGGTGATGAAGATCCGCACCGCAATACCTTCGACGTTCTGCTTCTCGAGCAGCTCCGCCAGGTAGTCCTGTGCGCTGTCGGTGATCTGGATATTCTCGCTCATGGGTCTCTCGCTAGTTCGCCCCGCCTGACAGCGGGCGCTGTGGCCCCGCGGGTTTGGTCAGGACCATGGTAAGCGACACCTGCGTCAGACTCAATCCCGAGTATTTTACTCGGATTTTGGTTTCCGCCTGCGCAGGTACGCTGCCCCTGCCGCCAGGCCCGGTGCTTTGGTACCATATGGCCCCTTCGACCGACTCCCGAGACATCGCCGTGTATTCCGGCATGCACATGGGGGTCCTGCCGCGTGGACACAAGCGCTGGCCCATAAAATTTTATCGTTCGTCGACCTGACAAGCGTCTAGCTGGAGACACACCCGCCCATGGCCGTAGCAGCACCGACCCCTCAGACAGCCCGCCTCATCGATAGCCTGAAAGACCGCATTCTGATGCTGGATGGCGGCATGGGCACGATGTTGCAGAATGCGGCCTTGAGCGAGGAAGACTTCCGCGGCGAGCGCTTCAAGGACTGGCCGTCGGACCTCAAGGGCAACAACGATCTGCTGGCCCTGACCTGCCCGGACCTGGTGGCGCGCATCCATCGCGACTATCTGCTGGCCGGTGCCGACATCCTCGAGACCAATACCTTCAACTCGACCCGCCTGTCCCAGTCGGACTACGGCATGGAGGAGCTGGTCCCGGAGCTCAATCGCGAAGCCGCTCGGCTGGCCCGCCAGGTGTGCGACGACGTCGGCGAAGAGACCGGGGTGCCCCGCTACGTGGCCGGGGTGCTTGGCCCTACCTCGCGCACCGCCTCGCTGTCGCCGGACGTCAATGACCCGGCCAAGCGCAACGTGACCTTCGATGCCCTGCGTGACAACTACCGCGAGGCAGCCCTGGCACTGATCGAAGGCGGCTCCGATCTGATCATGATCGAGACCATCTTCGACACCCTGAACGCCAAGGCGGCGATCTACGCCCTCGAAGAGATCTTCGACGAGACCGGCGAGCGCCTGCCGGTAATGATCTCGGGCACCATTACCGACGCCTCCGGGCGCACCCTGTCGGGCCAGACCACCGAGGCCTTCTGGAATTCGGTGCGCCACGCCCAGCCGCTGACCGTGGGCCTCAACTGTGCCCTCGGCGCAGAGGAGCTGCGCCCCTACGTCGAGGAGCTGTCAACCAAGGCCGACACCTTCGTCTCGGCTCACCCCAACGCGGGCCTGCCCAACGAGTTCGGCGAGTACGACCAGACCCCCGAAGAGATGGCCGAGATCGTCGCCGAATTCGCGCGCAGTGGCCTGGTCAACATCATCGGTGGCTGCTGTGGTTCCACCCCCGAGCATATCGCCGCCATTCACCGCGCGATCAAGGACCTGCCCCCGCGCCAGATTCCGGACCGCAGCAGAGCCTGCCGTCTGTCTGGCCTTGAGCCGTTCAACATCGAGCACGATTCGCTGTTCGTCAACGTCGGTGAGCGTACCAACGTCACAGGCTCGGCTCGCTTCAAGCGACTGATCAAGGAAGAGGACTACACCACCGCCCTGGAGGTGGCGCTCGAGCAGGTCGAGAACGGCGCCCAGGTGATCGACATCAACATGGACGAGGGGATGCTCGAGTCCCAGGAAGCCATGGTGCGCTTTCTCAATCTGATCGCCGGTGAGCCGGACATCGCTCGGGTACCGATCATGGTCGACTCCTCCAAGTGGGAGATCATCGAGGCCGGCCTCAAGTGCATCCAGGGCAAGGCGGTGGTCAACTCGATCTCGCTCAAGGAAGGCGAAGAGGCCTTCCGCCACCAGGCCACCGAGTGCCGCCGTCATGGCGCCGCCGTGGTGGTGATGGCCTTCGACGAGTCCGGCCAGGCGGACACCTTCGCGCGCAAGACCGAAATCTGCCAGCGCGCCTACCGGGTGCTGGTGGACGACATCGGCTTCCCCGCAGAAGACATCATCTTCGACCCCAACATCTTTGCCATCGCCACCGGCATCGACGAACACAACAACTACGCGGTGGACTTCATCGAGGCTACCCGCTGGATTCGCGAACACCTGCCCCACGCTATGGTGTCGGGCGGCGTTTCCAACGTGTCCTTCTCGTTTCGCGGCAACAATCCGGTGCGCGAGGCGATCCACTCGGTATTTCTCTACCACGCGATTCGCGCAGGGCTCACCATGGGCATCGTCAACGCCGGCCAGCTGGCGGTCTATGACGACCTGCCGGAAGAGCTGCGCGAAGCCGTCGAGGATGTGGTGCTCAATCGCCGTGATGACAGCACCGAGCGGCTGCTCGATATCGCCGACAAGTACAAGGGCGACGGCTCCGGCGGTGAGAAGAAGGAGGACCTCGAGTGGCGTAGCTGGGAGGTCGAGAAGCGCATCGAGCATGCTCTGGTCAAGGGCATCACCGCCTACATCGAGGATGACACCGAACTGGCCCGCCAGCGCGCGACCCGCCCCATCGAGGTGATCGAGGGGCCGCTGATGGACGGCATGAACGTGGTCGGCGATCTGTTCGGTGCCGGCAAGATGTTCCTGCCCCAGGTGGTCAAGTCGGCGCGGGTGATGAAGCAGGCGGTGGCCTACCTGATCCCCTACATCGAGGCGGAGAAGAGCGAAGACACCCAGGCCAAGGGCAAGATCGTCATGGCCACGGTCAAGGGCGACGTCCACGACATCGGCAAGAACATCGTCGGCGTGGTGCTCCAGTGCAACAACTACGAGGTGATCGACCTCGGCGTGATGGTGCCCGCCGACAAGATCCTCAAGACCGCCCGGGAAGAGAACGCCGACATCATCGGCCTGTCGGGACTGATCACCCCCTCGCTTGACGAGATGGTCCACGTGGCCAAGGAGATGCAGCGCCAGGGCTTCGAGCTGCCGCTGCTGATCGGCGGCGCCACCACCTCCAAGGCGCATACCGCGGTCAAGATCGAACCCCAGTACGAGCAGCCGGTGATCTATGTGACCGACGCCTCACGTGCCGTGGGCGTGGCCGGCAAGCTGCTGTCACCGGGGCTGAAAGAGGCCTACGTCAACGAGATCCGGGAAGAGTACGTCAAGGTCCGCGAGCGCAACGCCAAGCGCCGCCCCAAGGCCGCCGACCTGTCCTACGCCGATGCCCGGGCGCGCAAGCCGGCGCTGGACTGGCAGGGGTATACCCCGCCGGCGCCGACCTTTACCGGTCTCAAGGTGTTCGAGGACTACGACCTCAAGGAACTGGTCGATCGTATCGACTGGACGCCCTTCTTCATGAGCTGGGAGCTGGTCGGCAAGTATCCGAAGATCCTCGACGACAAGGTGGTCGGCGAAGCCGCACGCCAACTGTTCGACGAGGCCCAGGTGATGCTGCGCAAGTTGATCGACGAACGCCTGATCCAGGCGCGCGGGGTCATCGGCCTGTGGCCCGCCAACAGCGTCGATGATGACGTCATCGAAGTCTATTCAGACGAGACCCGCGGCGAGGTGATCGAGCGTCTGCACCATATTCGCCAGCAGACCACCAAGAACCGAGAGGGAGTCTGCTACAGCCTGGCCGACTTCATTGCCCCGAAGGACAGCGGCAAGCCGGACTGGATCGGTGGCTTCGCGGTCACCGCCGGTCACGGCGTCGAGGAGCTGTCTGCGGCCTACAAGGCCAAGGGCGACGACTACAACGCCATCATGGTGCAGGCGCTGGCCGATCGCCTGGCCGAGGCCTTTGCCGAACTGATCCATGAGCGGGTGCGCAAGGAGTTCTGGGCCTACGTACCCGAGGAACAGCTCGACAATGAGGCGTTGATTGCCGAGAAGTATCAGGGCATCCGCCCTGCCCCCGGCTACCCCGCCTGCCCCGACCACACCGAGAAGGCGACGCTGTTCCGCATGCTCGACGCCGAGGCCAGCACCGGGCTCGAACTGACCGAGAGCTTTGCCATGTGGCCGGCGGCGGCGGTATCCGGCTGGTACTTCTCCCACCCGCAGTCGAAGTACTTTGCCACCGGCAAGATCACCCGGGATCAGGTCGAGGCCCTGGCCAGTCGCAAGGGCATGGAGCTGGACGTCATGGAACGCTGGCTGTCGCCGGTACTGTCCTACGACGCCTGATGCGTTCCCTGCAACAACAGGCCCTGCTGCCCGACCTGACGCGCTGGCGTCTCATCCTGCGCCTGGCGCTGCCGATCATGGCCGGCATGTTGAGCCAGAGCCTGATGAACCTGGTCGATGCCGCCCTGGTGGGCCGGCTCGGCGAGACCGAGCTGGCCGCCGCCGGCATCGGCGGCTACGCCATGTTCATGGTCACCGCCTGCCTGTTCGGGCTGTCGTCGGGGGTTCAGGCCCAGGTAGCGCGGCGCCATGGCGAACGCCATCAGACGCCCGTTGCCTCGGCGGCCGCCGAGCTTGGCGTTGAGCTGCGCCACGATCCACGCGGGGAGCCGCTGGCGGCGGGACTTACCCTGGCCGTCATGATCGGCCTGCCGTTGATGGTTCTGTGTCTGTGGCAGGCCGGTCCGATCATGGCCTGGCTCAACGACGATCCGCTGGTGACGTCGATGGCGGTGGACTACTTTCGCTGGCGTCTGATCGCGCTGCTGCCGGTGGCGATGATCTTCTGCTACCGAGGCTACTGGAACGGCATCCAGCAGACCGGCCTGTACCTGCGGATCATGCTGGTAATGCATCTGGTCAACCTGCTGGCCAGCATCGGCCTGATCTTCGGCTACTGGGGCCTGCCCGCCATGGGCGTCAGCGGTGCCGGGCTCGGCAGCAGCCTGTCGCTGTTTGCCGGTGTCGCCATCTGGGCCTGGTTGAGCCATACGCCTGGCCATCGCGGCACTCGTCACAGGCCGTGTCATTCGCCTTGGCGACTCGGCGGCAGCACCATGGCCACCACCCTGAAGCTGGCCACGCCGCACTCCTTTCAGCAGCTTTGGTTCGCCGCCGGCTACGCCGTGCTGTTCTGGATCCTCGGCCAGGTCGACACCGCCAGCGTGGCGGTGGGCCATGTGCTGGTTAACTTATCGCTGTTGCTGATTCTGCCCGGCGTGGGCCTCGGCATGGCAGCGATGAGCCTGGTCGGCGAGGCGCTGGGGCGCGAGTCGCCGGAAAGGGCCCACCGCTGGGGCTGGGAGGTGGTGCACATGGCCTGGTTGCTGCTCGCTGCCCTGTCCCTGCCCATGGCGTTGATGCCGGAAGCCGTGCTGGGCCTGTTTCTGCATAACCCCGAACTGATCGCCCTGGGCGTCGATCCGCTGCGCCTGACCGCGCTGATGATCGTGCTCGACGCCGCCGCCCTGGTGTTCACCCAGACATTGCTCGGCGCCGGCGCCAACCGTACGGTGATGCAGCTGACCTTGACCGGTCAGTGGCTGGTCTTCCTGCCGCTGGCCTGGTGGTTCGGCGTGCATGAAGGCTTCGGCCTGGCCGGCATCTGGTGGTGTCAGCTAGGCTACCGCGCGCTCAACTCGCTGTGCTTTGCGGTGATCTGGCAACGCCGCCGCTGGCAGAGTCTGAAGGTGTAGCGCCCCGCACGACGCCTATCAACACCTTTTAATTACCTTTTGCACCCAAACTATGACTATTTATTCTTTTATAGCATAATGGCGTGCAGGTAGAGTAACCCGCAACGTCCCGTCATTCCCTGGCTGCAGGAACGCGCTGAATGTATCGCTACGACAACCATGATCAGACCCTGGTCGACGAACGCGTCGCACATTTCCGCGACCAGATGCGTCGCTACCTCGAAGGCAAGATCAGCGAGGAAGAATTCCTCCCGATCCGGGTGCAGAACGGTCTGTACGTACAGCGTTACGCGCCCATGCTTCGCATCGCCATCCCCTATGGCATGCTGGCCTCCTACCAGCTGCGCAAGCTCGGTGAGCTGGCCGCCCGCTATGACCGCGGCTACGGCCACTTCACCACCCGTACCAATCTTCAGTTGAACTGGCCGAAGCTCGAGGACGTGCCCGAAATGCTCGCACAGCTCGCCAGCGTGCAGATGCACTCGATCCAGACCAGCGGCAACGATATCCGCAACACCACCACCGACCAGTTCGCCGGCATCGCCGCCGATGAAGAAGTGGATCCGCGTCCCTGGTGTGAGCTGATTCGTCAGTGGTCGACCTTCCACCCGGAGTTCTACTACCTGCCGCGCAAGTTCAAGATCGCCGTGACCGGCGCCGCCGAGGATCGTGCCGCCATTCAGGTCCACGACATCGGTCTGCGTCTGTGGCGCAACGACGCCGGCGACGTCCGCGTGAAGGTGCTGGTCGGTGGCGGTCTCGGCCGTACTCCGATGATCGGCGAGACCATCTGCGAGGACCTGCCCTGGCAGCACCTGCTGACCTACCTCGAGGCAGTGCTGCGGGTCTACAACCAGTTCGGTCGCCGCGACAACAAGTTCAAGGCGCGCATCAAGATCCTGACCAAGGCACTCGGCATCGACGAGATGCGTCGGCGCGTCGAGGAAGAATGGGCCCACCTCAAGGACGGCGCCCAGACCCTCAATCAGCAGGCCATCGACGACATGGCGGCGCACTTCGTCGATCCGCCCCGTCGCAAGGTGGATGACGCCGCCATCGAGGCCTTCGAGGCGTTGCGTCGGGACAACCGGGCCTTCGCCCGCTTCGTCACCAACAACGTCACCGACCACAAGGTGCCGGGCTACAAGGCCGTCACCCTGTCACTCAAGCGCAGTGGTCACTCGCCGGGTGACGTCACCTCCGAGCAGATGGCCCAGATCGCCGACCTGGCCGATGAATACAGCTTCGGCGAGCTGCGGGTGACCCACGAGCAGAATCTGGTGCTGTCCGACGTGGCCGTCGACCGCATCGAGGAGTTGTGGCACAAGCTCGAGGAGCTGCGCCTGGCCAACCCCACCGTGGGCACCCTGGCGGACCTTATCTGCTGCCCTGGCGGCGACTACTGCGCCCTGGCCAACGCCAAGTCCATTCCGGTGGCCCAGGCGATCCAGGAGCGCTTCGACAGCCTCGACTTCCTCTACGACCTTGGCCCGCTGGATCTCAATATTTCTGGCTGCATGAACGCCTGCGGTCATCACCACGTCGGCCACATCGGCATTCTCGGCGTGGACAAGAAAGGCGAGGAGTATTACCAGATCTCCCTCGGCGGCAGTCAGGGCAACGAATCCTCGCTGGGCAAGATCCTCGGCCCCTCCTTCTTCCGCGAAGATGTGCCGGAGGTCATCGACAAGGTGCTGCAGGTGTATGTTGGCGCCCGCGAAGCCGACGAAACCTTCATCGACACCTATCGCCGCATCGGTCTGAAACCCTTCAAGGAGCACGTTTATGCCTGAGCAGACGCCGCAACGCCCGCTGATCAAGGAACGCCGCCTGGTGGAAGACGCCTGGGTGCTCCAGTCTGACGTCGATGACGAGGGTGCAACCCCCGTTAACCCCATGACCATCGTCCGCCTGGACGTCTGGCTGGCCGCCGAGCGTCGCGACGACCTGGCGCCCTGGCTGCCCAGCGACACCCAGCTCGATGAGGACACCGTCGCCGCACTCAGAGACGCGCCGCTGATCGCCATCGACTTTCCCAAGTTTACCGACGGCCGCGGCTATTCGCTGGCCCGGGTACTCAGGGAGCGTCACGGTTTCAAGGGCGAGATCCGTGCCGTGGGCGACGTGCTGATCGACCAGTTGTCCTATATGGCACGCTGTGGCTTCGACGCCTTTTCACTGCGCGAAGACCAGGTCGTGGAAGACGCCCTGGCTTCGCTCACGGTGTTCTCGCGCCACTACCAGGTGTCCGTCGACAACCCGGAGCCGATGTTCCTGCGCCGTCAGCGCGAGGCGCGTGAACGCCAGCGGGAAACTGCCGTCGCCTGACCCTATCCGGGTTGGACAGCTTGCCTGGTTCGACCGACCTCCTGCCAGGCAAGCAGGAAGCATCACCATCAACAATGCCGCGATCTCCGGCGCCGTCGCCCCAGTGGTGACAGGCTGGCGCCAGCAGGAATCGCGGCATTGTCGTGTTTGGTGGAAGGGGCACCAGCAGATGGGATATCGATGCGCCGCGTTTCATGTCAGCCCATGCCCATCCATGCACAATATGTAAGCCATAGATCCTGAAAGACGAGCCAATCTCATCTTTTTCTCAGGCATTGGAGGTAGCTCGCCACTGGCCGCCGAACCAGTTGGCGTAGTGATCTATGCTGAACAAGCGCTGCTCGAACGCGCAACAGATGATGATCACGCACCCCAGACCTTGTTCAGGCTCCTTATGTCCAGCGAAGCGCCATCCCCCCTGGCGGCCTTTCAGCGTCACTCGACGATGGTGGTTGCACCAGAGTTACGCTTTGACTACTGGCGCAGTCTGCATCCCTCCATAGCGCTCGACCTTCCCCAGGGCCGCCATGCCGGCGACTATCGTGCCAACCTGATCAACGCTTCAAGCACCGAGGGCACGGTCCTTGGCTGGTGCACCAACGATGACACCAGCGCCCACTTCGCCCAGGACAATGGCGACTTTGTGCTGGTCAGCCTGACGCTCGCGGGGGAAGCACGCCTACAGCAAGCCGACGGCCAGCGACATCGTGTCACCAGCCAGAGTGGTCTGGTGGTGCTGGATAGCCTCCAGCCCCTGTCCAGCCTCGCCATGCAGCACTCGATGCTGTACCTGATGATTCCCCGACCCCAGGTCAAGGCCAGGGCGCCTGATGCGCTGACGCGGGCCGAGTCGAGCCCCTTCAGCCTTCCCGACAACGCCATGACCCGGTTGCTCACGACCCATCTGCTTGGCGTCATCAAGGAGCAAGAGGCCCTCGCCGGCGAGGACTTGGCCTGCGCACTGGATACCGCTCGCGACATGAGCCTGGTAGCGCTGGCGCAGTTGAAAGGGCCGCTGTCGCTCGAGTGGGAGGCGACCCAGCGCGAAAGCCTGATGAATGCCGCCTGTCGTTATATCGAACTGCACGCCGGTGAGCCTCGGTTGAACGTCGACAGCATCGCTCACGCCTTGGGCTGCTCCCGTGCCGGGCTCTACCGCGCCTTTAGCGACCACCCAGAGAGCGTGGCCGAGACGCTCAGGCGCACCCGGCTGGAACAGGCAAGGGCCAGACTCAAGACCCGCCATCCGCCCAGCATCGATCAGCTTTCGTACCACTGTGGCTACCTTAACGCGGCCAGCTTCACCCGTGCCTTCAAGCGTCAATACGGTGCCAGCCCCCAGGACTGGCACCGAGAGTGGTGCGAGCGTCAGTTGCTGCTCTGATGTCTGGCGACATCAATGGCCGTGTCTGGCGTCACCCCCACCCGATGCCAGAGGTCGACTAGCCAAGCTCTTCGAGCAGATGGGCCCGGGCATCCTCCAGAGGCTCGATGACGTGAAGCATGTAGAAAGACAGCAGCAAGGCCCGCTCCTGCTCGTCAAGCGGTCGAGAGCTCCCCTGGTCGCCCAGCGCCAGTCGCTGCTGACACCTTGTCGCCGTTTCACTCGCCTGCTCGACAAGTGCCATGGCCCGATCACGCAGACGATCCAGCTTTTGCTGGTCATGGTCGGTGAATACCGGGCCGAAGTCCTGAACCCGCCGGGTCGCCCGGTCCAGCCGGCGCAGCAATGGCATCAGCTCATCACAGTGCCAGTAGCGGTGCCCCAAGGTAGGTATCGAGTGATGCTTGAACCACTGCCAGTGGTCGTGAAGTTCCGCGATGATCATGTAGCCCCCTGCCAACTGAATGACGTCGTAAGGCCACTGCACCGGCAGTGGATGACTCATCAAGTCGCTCCCCACCTTGCCGTGACCCTGCCAGCGCATTGCTTGCCACTATCGCGCTATAGGAACCCTAGTCGCGGCAGCCAGTGCAGACTGTTCCAACTTGATGCCGATTGTCTCGATGGCGTCCTTGGCGAGGCCACGCAAGCGATACGGCGCCATCTGCAGGATGGCGCCGGGTGGAAAGGAAGTAACAAGAGGATCGATGCAGGAAAGCCGCCGGGAAGCCGCAACAGGCTTCGCCAGGTCTATCCGCGACGCTTCTGCTGGCGTTCACGGTTCGCCGCGCGGGCACGCTCGCTCTTTCTGAGCATCACCCAGGTGGCGCCGAGTCCACCGTCAGCCTCCTGAGCAGACACGAACGCCTGGACCTCGTCGAGGGCGGGTAGCCACTTGGCCAGACAGGAGCGCAGCACATTGGCGGCGCCATCGATCTCGCGGCTGCGTCCATGGACGATCAATACCGAGCGCAGATCGGCCGCGTAGGCGTCGCGGATGAACTGGGGCAGACTCCCCCGGCATTCATGCAACGGGCGCCGCAGCAGGTGAAGACTGGCCTGCACCGGATAGCCGCCCTGCCGCAGGCGCTCGACCACCCCGGTCTGAATGCCATCGCGGCGGTATTCCAGCGGATCGAAGGGAGGCACCAGGTCGACGAAGTCGTCACTGAGACCATCAAGCCCGTCGTCTCCACTCAGGGCATGACGACGCCTGGCCAGCTGTGATTCGGTTGGCGCGCCTCGGCGACGGCCGGCATCGGCACGATTGTTGGCCTGACGCAGTGGTTGGACGTCCCCCATCATGGCCTTGAAGTCCACATCATCATGGGCACCATCAAAAGACTCGGCGCGGAGAAATTCGCTCATGGGGCACCTCCTCGTCTTGGCGGGAATCTTTATCCTAGCAAGGCCGGGACCGCCGCCGATAGAGGGGAACCTCGGTTCGACAAGCCGGCCGCCTGGTGAGAGGCTAGTCAAGCGAGACACGCCGCCTTTCGATTTCCTGCACACACCGCTCATTTGTCATTGGTCCCCCATGAACACCCTGACGCTCTGGCTTGCCCGCCTGCTCTGTCTTGTTGGCGCACTGATCATCGGCCTTTACGGCTGGTTCTGGTACACCTACCAGAGCCCTTATGGCTATACGTCTCCGGCCGCCATGGAGCAGTCCGCTGACGGCCCCCACCGAGTCTTTGTCTACGGCACCCTGCGCTCCCCCTGGGTGCGCTGGCTGGTGACCGGAGAAAGACTCGAGTCGACGCCCGCACTGCTCCCGGGGTATCGCCGAGAGGGGCTCGACCTGGAGGTCGATCGTGATGACCAGGTGGCCGGACAGCTACTGGCGGTGGATAGCGAGACCCTGGCCGAACTGGACCGCTACGAGCGTCTGGGCGTGCGCTATGAACGCGTCAGGCTAACCCTCGCTCGCGGCGATGAGGTCTGGGCCTATCGCCTTCTCGAGCAATGACCTGCCTTGGCGGCGCGTCGTTGTGGCCGGTCGCGCCGGCGATCTACAATAGCTGCCGATTCCCACTCGACCGGAGCTGTCATGGCCGCACTCACGCTATTGCATAATCCTCGCTGTTCGAAGTCCCGCGAAGCCCTTGCCCTGCTGGAGCAGGCCGGCGCCGAGGTCCAGGTCCGCCGCTACCTCGACGATCCCCTGGACGGTGAGGAATTGCGTGGCCTGATCGCCCGGCTGGACGGCAAGCTCAGCGACCTGGTGCGCGCCAACGAGACCGAATGGAAGAGTCTGGGCGCCGACCGTGAGGATGAATCCCAGGTGGTGGCTGCCATCCTGGCCCATCCTCGAATCCTCCAGCGCCCGATTCTCGACAACGGCGAGCGAGCGGTAATCGGCCGCCCGCCCGAGGCCATCACGTCACTGCTGGAGAGTTGAGGCCAGCCAGCCTCTTCGCCCGTTGCCTCGGGCTTTCGTCAACCCATAGGCTCTTGCCATAAGGAAAGTGCATGTCGGATCTGCCCTACGTTCTGGTCCTCTACTACTCCCGCCAGGGCGCCACCCGGGCGCTGGCCGAGCGCATCGCCGCCGGTGTCGAGTCTGTCGCCGGCGTCGATGCTCGCCTGCGTACCGTGGCTCCGGTGTCACCGACCTGTGAAGCGGTGGACCCGGAAATTCCCGCCGAAGGCGCTATCTACGCTGACCTCGACGATCTTCGCAACGCCAGTGGCCTGGCGCTCGGCAGCCCCACACGCTTCGGCAACATGGCGGCTCCTCTCAAGCACTTTCTCGACGGCACCAGCGAGCTGTGGCTGTCAGGAGCGCTGATCGACAAGCCCGCCACCGCCTTCACCTCCACCTCGAGCCTGCACGGCGGCCAGGAGACGACGCTGGTAACGATGCTGATGCCGCTGCTCCACCATGGCATGGTCTACGCCGGGCTGCCCTACAGCGAGACGGCCCTGACCCGCACCCAGGGCGGAGGCACCCCCTACGGCGTCAGCCACCTGGCTGGCGTTCGCAGCGATCGCCCGCTGGACGAACACGAGCGTGAGCTGGCCTTCGCCCAGGGCGCGCGCCTGGCGCGGCTGACGCTCGCTCTGGCTGACGCCCGCAAGGGGGCCTCATGAGAGCCTGGCTTGAGGGGGTAGAACAGCGGCGCGGGCTTGACCGCCTGACCCGACAGTCGCGCCAGCTGGTGCTGGTCGGCTTTGGCCTGCTGCTGGCAATGATGGTGTACCGCGGTATCGCGGTGGAAGCCGACGGCAATCGTTTCGGTCCGATGATCGCCTTCGTGCTGCCTCTTGTGCTGTTTCTGCCATCCATCCTGACCCGCCGTCCACGGGGCCATGCCTGGCTGGCCTTCGTCAGTCTGCTCTACTTCGCCCAGGGGGTGATGATCGCCACCCTGCCGGGACTAGGTCTGCGTGGCGTCGCTGAGGCACTGGTGGCGCTGGTGCTGTTTACCGGCTGCATGGGCTACGCACGCTTTCGCTCTCGTCAGATGCGACAGCACCAGGGCAATTCATAGCTCTTGTTCAGGCCGACCGTCATGCCCTTCTGGCGGCAGCCGCTCTCCTTGCTATCTTGAGGATGTCGTTGCATTCGCGACGCCATCCTCGACAACGCCCGGCCCATGTCGCCAGGCAAGGAGTAAGGACAATGACCGTGACCCCGTTGCATGCCCTCGTGACCGGACTTGGACTAACGTTGGCCAGCGCTTGTGCACTCGCCGAGGAACTCCCCGATGCCAGCGTCGAGATCGAAGACGCCATCGAATACCGTCAGGACGCGCTGGGCGTGATGGCCTGGCAGATCGGCCCGCTGGGCGCGATGGCCCAGGGCAAGCGCGACTTCGACGCCGAACTGTTTCTCGAGAAGGCGCGTCGCCTCGCCGCCGTGGCGCCGCTACCCTGGGAAGGTTTCGTCAAGGGCTCACTGCAGGGAGACGACCATGGCGTCGAGACCGATGCCCTGGCGGACATCGCCGATGACTACGAAGACTTCGACCAGCGCTACCACACCCTGATCGAGGAAACCGCAAAACTCGCCGAGATGGCCGATGGTGGTGACCAGGATGCGCTGTTCAAGCAGGTAGCCACCGTCGGCAATACCTGCAAGGGGTGTCACGACAACTTCCGCGCCGAGTGACCCTTCGCCGCTTCACAAGCGCCCCCACAGCCACATCACACACCCCGTACTGAACAGGGCCAGCAGCGCCGCTCGTACCATCAGGGCCGAGCGGCCAGGCTCTACCCCTTTGCCGCTGCTTCCACGTCGCCCCTGCTGCTGATCTGACGCCCGATCTAGCTCTTGATCTGACTGTTGCTCTGGTTGTTGGTGGGTCTCTGTGTCCGTCTCGGCCCAGTGCGCACCCCGCGGCAGCGTCTTTCGGCCGCTGAACATGACGCCTACCAGTCGCTCGCCGAGGCAGCGATGGGCTAGCAGAGCCCCCAGGTGAAGCACGATCAGCGCCAGCAGCACATTCGCGTTGAGGTGATGAATCCACAGAGCCGTGTCGCTGACTGCTGCTGGCACCAGGGTATGCAGCGGCGCCTCGAAGAAGATGTCATCGGTGACAAAGAGCCCCGTCAGCGCCTGAATCGTCAGGCTCGTCAGCATCGCCAGCACCGCCCAGCCCCCCAGCGGATTGTGACCGGCAAAGATATCGGCACGTCGCTTCATCAGGTCTCTGGCATAGGACAGCGTTACCGAGGGAGATCGCAGCCAGGAGCCGATGCGCGCGTGGTAATCGCCGACCAGTGCCCACCCCCAGCGAAACAGCAAAAGCCCAAGCGCTATCAGCCCAGCCCTGGCGTGCACGTTCTGCGGAAAGTCGAACAGGTCGGTCTCCACCTTCATGGTCAGAAATGAGAGTACAACGCAGGCCACCAGTCCCCAGTGGAATAGCCGGATGGCCAGGCTCCAGACACGCCGGCTACGCCCTGACGGCCGGTGCTCGGCGGCTGACGTTGACTCGACAGATGGCATGGTCGCTCCCCCTCGCTGATAAAGGCACCACGCCTGGCGCCAGTGACGATATACTCAAGATAGCCACTCCCTGTGGTGGCGCCTTGCCAAAGCGGTACTTGCTAAAGCTGTAGCAGCTGACATTCATCATGACTCGCGACGATGACGGTGGTGTTCCCGGCGACGCGGGGCGACATCTCGGACACAAGGTGCGATGATTTATCAATTGGACGACGGTACCCCTAGTGGCCGTCCTTTTTTTGTCTGATTCCACCGGAGATACCGATGACCCGTGATATTGCGGACATTCGACGTGACTATGAAGGCGGCAGCCTGGACGAAGGCCAGGTACCCAAGGATCCCTTCACCATGTTCGATGAGTGGTTCGCCCTAGCCCTGGATACCGACCCCCAGGATGCCAATGCCATGACCCTGTCGACCGTGGACAGCCAGGGCCTGCCCCACGCGCGGGTGGTGCTGCTCAAGGGGTTCGATCAAAACGGGATGGTCTTCTACACCAACTATCACAGCCACAAGGGTAGCGAACTGGCCAACGTCCCCCATGCGGCCCTGACCTTCTGGTGGCCCAAGCTGGCGCGCCAGGTGCGCATCGAGGGACGCACCGAGCAGGTCGCCGAGCAGGAGTCGGACGAGTATTTTGCAAGCCGTCCCCGCGGCAGTCAGCTCGGGGCCTGGATCGCCACCCAGAGCGTGGTCATCCCCGATCGCGACTGGATCGAGCAGCGCCAGCGGCGCTTCGAGAAGGCCTACGAAGGCCAGGATATCCCGCGACCGGTGCACTGGGGCGGCTACCGCGTCGTCCCCGAAATGATCGAGTTCTGGCAAGGACAGCCCAGTCGCCTGCATGACCGGGTTCGCTACGGCCGCCGCGATGGCCACTGGGAAGTGGTGCGGCTGGCACCCTGAACGAATCATCCGACCGGCTCCCGCCTTGCAAGCACAGGCGGGAGGCCAGGCCGGCGGTCCTGGAATCGAACGCCGACCTGCTACTCCATCGGCCGTTCCAGGCGGTGGCGCTGCCAATCGTTACCCGGCTCGTTGAGGCGCAGCACTGCGTCCACCACCTGCTCCTCCATGTTGAAGCTTTGTCGGAACCCGAGGTGCTTCATCAGTGCGCGCATGGGGTGGTTGTCGATCATGATCTTGCCGACCATCTCCAGGGTGCCGACCCCCTTGCAGTAGCGGATCATCTTTTCCATCAGACGACTGCCGATACCGAGCCCCTGAAGGTCATCGCGGATGATGATCGAAAACTCGGTTCGGATATTGTCGGGATCGTTCCAGACCCGAACCACCCCCAGCATCTCCTTGCTGCCGTCTTCGCAAAGGCGCTCGGCGATAAACGCCATCTGTCGGTCGTAGTTGATATGGGCCAGGCGCGACAGATCGCCCTGGCTTAAATCGGTCTTGTTGTGGAAGTAGCGAAAGCGGATGCTCTCCTCGGACAACTGCCCGTGGAAGTCGGTAATCAGAGGGGCATCTTCAGCCCGAATGGGCCTGAACTCGACGTCCCAGCCGTTTCTGAGCTTGACCCACTCCCTCAGTTCTTCGGGATAGGGCATGATCGCGAAGCGTGCAGGAGAACCGAGGTCCATGGCGAAGTCCACCGCCACCATGCCGTCGCGATTGAGCAGCAGCGGGTTGATCTCGAGACCACGCAGCCGAGGCAGGTCGGTGGCCATCTGCGACAGGGTGACCAGTAGTTGGCACAGCCTTTGTTCATCGCGCTGTGGATCACTCGAGTGCTCACGAATCAGCCGCGCGGCGTGGGTACGAGACACCATGTCCGCGGCCAGCGTCATGTTCAAGGGCGGCAGAGAGACCTGTCGATCCGCCAGAATATTGACCTTGTAGCCGCCGATGCCGAATAGAATCAGTGGTCCGAAGACCGGGTCCCGGGTGATGCCCGCGCACAGCTGCATCGAATGCTTGCCGCGTTGCATGGGCTGGAGGCAGAACTCTCGCACGCGAAAGCCGGGAAATTTCTCGGAGACCTTCTCGCTGAGGCGATCCACCGCCTCGGCCACGTCGCCGGGTCTGGCCAGATCCTGGACCAGCCCCGCCGACAGCTTGTGAGGATGTCGCCGGTAACGAAATGGCCGACTGTTGCCGTCGTGCACGATCTTGATCGCGAAGGGGCCCGTCAGCTCCCGGGCGGCCTCCTCGGCGGCCTGGGCACCGTCGGGATAGCGACTCTCCGCCACCGGCAGGCCGTAAGCCTTGAGCACCTGGGCGGTCTCGCTATGGGTCAGGCTCTCGCGACCATCGGCGAGGACCTCGTCGATCAGCCGGTGGCAGCGCTCTCGCACCTCGGCCGAGGTTGAAAACGGCAGGCTCGGGGGCGTCTGCTGCAATAACGACTGGACCCGCTGATAGTCGACCATGTGCATGAAGGCCTTCACCGCCTTCTCCGGCGACAGATAGGTGGGTACACCCGCTTCGTGACACAGGTGACGAGCGCCGATCGCCTGTTCGAAGCCCATCCAGCTGGTCAACAAGTTACGCCGAAAGCGCTTGCGTTCACGGATCAGCGCCTCGGCGGTCGCCTTGGAAGGCGCCAGACGTGTCGGAGCATGGACCACCAGCACGGCGTCCACATTGGGGTCGGCGGCGACGATCTCCAACGCTGCGACGAAGCGTTCCGGGGTGGCGTAGCCCCCGAGATCCACCGGGTTTTCGCCGGGCTTGCTGATATCGAGGTCTCGCTCGCGCAGCGACGCCTGGGTAGCCTCCTCGAATTCGGCCAGACGACCTCCGGCGTTGATCAACTTGTCGATGGCCAGCATGGCCGGTCCTAGCCCGTTGGATACGATCGCCAGACGGTCGCCCTTGAGTGGGCGCATCCGTGACAGTGTCTCCAGTGCGTCATACAGCTCATCAGAATCGTTGACCCTTACCACGCCCGCACGCGCGAAGGCGGCATCGAAGACCCGATCACGGTGGGTGACGCCCGGTGTCGGTGGCAGGCCGCTGAGGTCGGCTTGGCTGGTCCTGCCACTCTTGATTGCCAGTACCAGCCGATTGCGCGACGCATCACGCACGGCGGTCATGAAGTGCTGGGCGTCGTGCACTCGCTCAAGGTGCAACAGGATCGCCTGGGTGGGCGAGTTCTGATTGATGTAGTCGATCAGGTCGGGAAGCATGACATCGACGCTTTCCCCCAGCGTCAGCAGGTGAGAAAAGCCGATCCCGCGCCCGGCCGCCCAGTCGATCATGGCGTTGGCCAGCATGCCCGACTGCCCCAGATACGCCACCTTGCCCCTGGGCACCGTATGACTGGAGTAGGACGCATTGAGCCGTCGTCCCGGCACGATCAAGCCCATGCACTCCGGCCCCAGTATTCGAATGCCGGAGGACCGGGCCGCATCGAGCATGCGCTGGCGGATCGACGACTTGCCGCCTTCGTCCTGTTCGAGCTGACTGCCACCGGACAGTACCAGGGCCGCGCGCACCCCGCGTTCACCCAGCCGGCTCAACAGTTTCGGCAGGGTCGAGACCGGCGAACACAGGATCGCCAGGTCCACCACCTCGGGAAGTTGAGAGGTTCGAGCGACGCACTCGACCCCGTGGACGCTGGCGTACCCCTTGGGGTTGACCGCCCACAGCTTGCCGCCGTAGCCGCCGTCAAGCAGATTGCGAATGACCTGCCCACCCGTGGACTCTGGCTTCTCGGAGGCACCCACCACGGCGATCGAGGCGGGATCGAAAAAGCGACGAAGAAACTGGGTGCTCACAGGTGATCTCCTCAGGCGACGGGTAGCCGACACCCTGGCGGCGAATTGTGCGCACTTGCGCACTTGAACGTTATGGAAATAGTGCCGGAGTGTGGCGCTACCCCACAACCACGTCCAGCGCTAGCTTGACCAGGAACAAGGCATCCTTGGCATCACGCTTCGACCATTTGCCACTGTCTCGGGGTTCGTATTACTCCTAAGGTGGCGCCAGACCAGTCGGAGATATCGATGATCACAGCCTTTCTCAGTCACCCGTACTGCCAGCGTCATGACATGGGGCCGGATCATCCCGAGAGTCCCTTGAGACTCGATGCCATCAGGGCGCAACTGATGCGCTCTGGCGTGCTGCAACACGCGATGCAGGCAGACGCTCGGGAGGCCACTGAAGAGCAGTTGCAGCGCGTGCATCCCGAGGCGCACCTCACTCGGCTGGAGCAGGCTTCGCCCCAGGAGGGGCACGCCTCGATCGACGCCGATACCCTGATGAACAGCGACAGCCTGCAGGCCGCACGTCTGGCCGCCGGCGCTGTGGTCAAGGGGGTCGATCAGGTGTTCCGCGGTCAGGCCGACAATGTCTTCTGTGCGGTCAGGCCTCCCGGTCACCACGCCGAGGCCCAGGAGGCCATGGGCTTCTGCTTCTACAACAATGTTGCCGTCGGCGCGGCCCACGCCCGCGCCGTCCACGGAGCGCGGCGCATCGCCATCCTCGACTTCGATGTCCACCAGTGCAACGGCACCATCGACATCTTCAAGAATGACCCCGAGGTGATGGTCTGCACCAGCTTCCAGTATCCCTTCTACCCCTGGCGCTATCTGGATACCCCTTACCCCAACGTGGCCCACACGCCGCTGCCCGCCGGCACCGAAAGCGCTGGTTTTCGCGCGGCCATCGAGCGTGACTGGTGGCCCGCTCTTGAAGACTTCCGCCCGGAGCTGATACTGATCTCGGCGGGCTTCGACGCCCATCGCGACGACCCCATGGCAGAGTTGTGTCTCGCCGACGAGGACTACCACTGGATCACCCAGGGTATCCTCGATATTGCCCGGCGACATGCCGAGGGCCGCGTCGTCTCTGTGCTGGAAGGGGGCTATGACCTGGCGGCGCTGGGACGTTCGGTGGAAGCCCATCTGCGGGCCCTGCTGGGGTTGGCCTACCAGCCCTGACGACGGCGACTGGAGCCGTCATGGCGAATCGCCTTCCACCTGGTGGCTTGGCTTACCCCTTGCCCTTGCCCTTGCTTTGCCCTGCCCCAGCCCCTTCCGTCGGCCTGTGTTTCCCGATGCCGGGAAACATGTCCGGGAGATATCGACGCGCCGAACTGCCTCATGATGGACTCGGCTGCCAGGCCTCCAATAGCAGGCCGGGGCAGATAGCTCAGATAGAAAACCCGGGTCGAAGGCCCGCTGAGACACAGGCAGGGAGTGGCGACGCTGTGGTAGCCTAGAGGAAACCTGGTTTCCTATTGTGAACACGACATGGCGCAACACACCGATCAGGAGGCGGCACTCAAGATCGCCTCCGGCCGCAAGGCCTTCGTCGAACCCCTTCGTCTGGGGGAGCGACTCAAGGAGATTCGTCTGGCCAACCAGTGGACCCTGGAGGACGTCAGCCAGAAGACCGGTCTCGCGCGCTCGACCCTATCGAAGATCGAGAACGATCAGATCTCGCCGACCTTTACCGCCGTGCAGAAGCTGATCGGCGGCCTCGACATCGACCTGCCCCAACTGCTGTCACCGCCCAGGCAGCAGACCCGCACCATGGGCAGGCGAGACATGACGCGCCGCGGCGAAGGCCAGCGCCACCCTACCCCAACCTACGAACACGAGCTGCTCAGCTGTGAGCTGGCGCAAAAGCGCATGATCCCGTTCAAGACCATCGTGCGCGCCAGACACTTCGAGGAATTTTCCGAGTGGGTGCGCCATGATGGCGAGGAATTCCTGATGGTGCTGGACGGCGAGATTCTGCTGTACTCGGAATTCTACGAGCCGCTGCGCCTGGTTGCAGGCGACAGCATCTACTTCGACAGCGACATGGGTCACGCGCTGGTTTCGGTGAGTGAAGAGGACGCCACCGTACTGTCGGTCTGTACCCGTCGCGAGAACACCTGAGCGACAACGTCTGGAACGCCTCCGATCACGCCTAGTCTTTCGTCTGCCGGCGCTTGATATCTCCGGGACGCCGGGCCGGCTGTGCGTCGAAGTCGAAGCGCTCGCGCCCATGGACAATCTGGAGCCTGCGCCCCTTGGCCCGAGCGATCAGCAGCACGCCGAAGCGCCGGGCCAGCTCCACGCCCTTCTGGGTAACGCCTGAGCGCGACACCAGCACCGAGATACCCATCTGGGCCACCTTGAGCACCATCTCAGACGTCAGCCGTCCGGTGGTATAGAAGATGTCCGCCTGGCCGAGCGGCAGGTCGTCGAGCCACTCTCGGCCAGCCAGGGTGTCCACCGCATTATGCCGGCCCACGTCTTCGACAAAGTCGAGCACCTCGGTCTGGCGACATAACGCACAGCCATGGACCGCCCCCGCGCTGCGGTAGGTCTCGTTGTAGTCTCCCAGGTTGTCGAGCAGCCGATAGATCACCGACTGACTCACCCTGGCCTGGGACAGCCGGGTCTGTGGCACCGCATCGAGCAGGCGGCCGAATACCGTGCCCTGACCGCAGCCGGTGGTAACGGTGCGCTGGCCTAGCCGTTGCTCCAGATCCTCCGGCGAATGGCGAGTGACCACCGCCGCAGCCTCGACTTCCCAGTCGACCATCACCGCCTCGAGGTCTTCGCGCTGCGTAATCAACCCCTGATTGCGCAAATAGCCCACCACCAATGCCTCCGGGTCCGCTCCCAGCGACATCAGGGTGACGATCTCCCGCCGGTTGAGGTAGACCGTCAGCGAGCGCTCCGCGGCGATAGCCTGACGGTGCGATTCGCCGAACTCATCGACGACGTCGATCTCGATGGTGGGCGGCAACAGGGCGTGACTACGTTGTATGGTCGACATCTCGATCCCCGATAAACATTTCCGATAGGCCTTTCCGATCGACCTTCCCATCGGACAATAAGCGCTGAGGTGGCCGGATAACGTCGAATTGACGGCGTGATGCGGAAACTGCTTTGCTAATACTGCTTGCTGACACGAGTCGGCCGATAAAAGCAGTCGGAACCACGGATCAGGTTCGACGGCATGACTGACCGCATCCTGCCATTGCCAAGGACATTACGCCATGACGAGGCTAGCCAATCGCCGGCCACTCAGTGTGACGATCACGCCACAGGACAAGGTAATCAAGGGCTTTCGCCAGCGCAGCTGGGCAGTCGAGCGTCTGGAGCCTGGCGATCAGGGGCCCAGCGTCGTGACGCTGGTGCTCAGCCTGACCGAGCGGGCGGCTTATCGGTTCAACCTTCAGGCCGCTGCCCCACGTCTGTTTATCCGCGCCGGACACAGCGACGGAGAGCCCCATATCGATGCCATCACCGCCAGCCAGGACGTCGCGGCCAATTGGATGGACGGAGAACACCGCGTGCTCGCCACAGAGATGCCACTGGCGATCCAGGCCTGGATAGAGGCCTATCTGGTGGCCCATGGCGAGGCGCCGATCGAGGGACGCAAGAAAAAGCGCAAGGGTGCCGGACGTGCGCGGGAGAACACCCCATGAGTCGCCTGTCACAGTGGTCCCGCAGAAAGCTCAAGGACCCGTCGGTTGTCGACGGCGCCCCCCCTGACGCAACCGCCGCCAGTGATGCTGCTCTCGACACGCAGCGAGCCCCCGCCGCCCCAATTTCCGGCAGCGATGCCGAACCGTCCCACTCCGATGCCGCTGCCGCGCCCGAGCACGATGCGCACGACGGCGCATCAATTGTGGACGCGACCTCTGATGCGGACGTCGAGCTACCGCCTCCCGAGTCGCTGGCCCCAGGCAGCGATATTCGGGCATACCTCGCCTCGGGCGTGGACCGGGCGCTCAAGAAACGCGCCCTGCGCCAGCTGTTTCGCGGTGAACGCTACAACCTGCGCGACGGGCTGGATGACTATGATGATGACTTTCGCGCCAAGCTGACCCCCTTGCCCAGCGAGACCGCCCAGCGCCTGCGCCGGTGGTGGGATAACGTCGATGACGAGGAGGCCGCGGAAGATAGCGTCGCCGACTCTGCGGGCGAAACGCCAGACGCTCTTTCAGACACCCCGCCAGACGCCCTGCCAGACACCCCGCCAGGGCACAGCGATCAGGGAGACGGCGCTAGCGACGAGGACGTCGCCGATACCACCACGACGCCATCACCGTCACAGTCACAGTCGCAAACCAACGCCACAACGTCGGAGGCCATGACACAAGCTGGCGAACGAGGTGTCAGCCACACCTCCGCATCCGCCAAGGCAGGCCGTACAGCGCCAGCCGCTGGCCGGGCGCTGGCTGCCAGCGAGGAAGATCCCGAGGGGCCTGGTCCCACCTCGTCATAGCGGTGCTTACCGCCTTCGACCAAGGAGTGTTGGCGCATTTGATGTACAGCGCTCACACTTGGGGATGACACATAAGAAAAAAATCATAACGAACACAAAGTTTTCGACCGTGAGTCAGCATGAACCAGAAAATCGCAACCGTGCCGGTGGACACCGAGGTCAACCGGCAGGCCCGTGAGCGAGCCCTTGGCGCCGTCTCCTGGCCGCTCAATCTCGTCGCAGCAACGGTGGGTTACCAAAGCCATGGCCATCTACTGGCGATTGGCGACAGCGCGTCCCTGCTGGAAGTGCTGGAGCGTGCACGAGGGCTTGAACAAGGGCTTGCCAGTATCACGCTGGTGGTGACCGATGTGCCGGATGATGCTCTGTTGCAGCGTGCCGAGGCTGCCGATGTGCAGCTCCAGCCGCTACTCGCCTCCCAACTCGGACGGCTGCACCTGGAAGGCTACCTTGGCCACTTCAGCGCCTGGCTCGACGGCCATGAGGGCCCCATCGAGCTTGCCCGGGCACTGCTGGGCCGAGAACACCATGACCTGGTGCTGGATCTGACACCGACACCGCGCCTGCCCCTGGAACTGCCACCTCCCGGCTATTTTCATGCCCCGGTCGCCGGTGAAGCGCGCACGACACTGATCGACGGCCTCGGCGACTATATCGGTGAATTCGAAAAGCCCCGCTACTTCGAGGTCCACGCCGATCGCTGCGCCCACTCCACTCGTGGCTTCGGTGGCTGTACCCGCTGTCTGGAAGTGTGTCCCGCCGACGCCATCAAGAGCGTCCCCGGACGCATCGATGCCCGCATCGAGATCGATCCCTACCTGTGTCAGGGGGTCGGTAGCTGTACCAGCGCCTGCCCCACCGGGGCCATCGAATTCCGCCAACCGCATAGCCTGCGTCAGCAGGACACCCTGCTCGCCTGGCTCGACCACTACCACGCCGCCGGCGGCCAGTCGGCGGTGCTGCGCTTCGTTCAGGCCGATCACGCCCAGCACCTGCAACCCGACGCGGCCGGCCACGTCATCGATGTGGCGCTGGAAGATCTGGGTTCTGCCGGCGTCGACCATTGGCTGTCGGCCATTGCCGCCGGCGCCTGCGAAGTGCGCATCCAGGCCTACTCCGACATGCCGGACAGGCTGGTCGCTCACCTGGAGGATCAGCTGGCCCAGGGCAGAGCGATCCTCGAGGCGCTGGGGCATGATCCCGGCCGACTGCAGTGGTTCAGCGACGAGGAGCAGGAAAGCTCGCTCGCCCTGCCTCGCCATGCGGGTCTGACGCCCCAGCTGCGCTCCCTGGAACAGGCTCAAGCGTTCGGGAGCGACAAGGACACCCCGTCGGCCACGGTACAAATGGCCGGCGGGCGAACCGGCAATACAGGGGCAACAGATGGCGCAGAAGCGCCCGGCAAGCGCGAGCGTCTCACCCTGGTACTGGACCATCTGGCCACCACTGGCCATGTGGACGGCGAGCGGCACCCGATGCCTCCGGGCAGCCCATTCGGGGGCATCGAGGTCAATGCCGATGCCTGCACTCTGTGCATGGGCTGTGTTGCCAGCTGCCCGACCGGCGCGCTCGGCGCCGGAGGTGACACCCCGCGCCTCGACTTTCGCGAAGCAGACTGCGTCCAGTGCGGCCTGTGCAGCAAGAGCTGTCCAGAATCCGCCATCCGCCTGTCTCCCGGCTTCCTCGCCAGCGCGGAACGCAGCCAGTGGCGAGTGTGCCACGAAGACGCACCCTTTCACTGCATCGTCTGTGGCAGCGCCTTCGCCAACGCCCGCACCATCGCCGCCATCCAGCAGAAACTGGCCAACCATGCGTACTTCAGTGGTGACCAGGCACGTCGGCTGGAAATGTGTCAGGACTGCCGGGTCAAGGACGTATGGCACGAGATGGCGACCAATCCGGAGGCCCAGCTCAAGCTATGACCACGCACGACATTCCTGACTCCCGCACCGAAGAAGCCGATCTGAGGGCCGACATCTACGCCCTGCTGGCGGCACTGCTGCGCGAGCCCCCCAGCGAAGCCCTTCGCCAGTGGCTTGCCGGCCTCGAGGGAGAGCCGGACGACATTCGTTTGAGCCAGGCCTGGAGTCGGCTGGCCACCGCTGCTGCCGACAGCGACGTCGAACGCCTGGAGCGTGCCCACTTTCGTCATCTGATCGGGGTCATCCAGGGCGACGTGCTGCCCTACGCCTCCTACTACCGCGAAGGCGGCCTGATGGAAGCATCACTGGTCGCACTGCGCCGGGATCTCAAGACGCTGGGCATCCAGCGCTCTGCCGACGTCTCGGAGCCGGAAGATCATCTGGCGGCAATGTGCGAGGTCATGGCGATGCTGATCGGCCAGAACGATCAGCGAGCCGGCAGCTTCTTCCATCGCCACCTGGCACCCTGGGCCAACCGCTGCATGCACGATCTTGCCCGGGTCGACACCCCCTTCTATGCGGCGCTGGGTGAACTGGCGACGCTGTTTTTCCAGCGCGAGAGCGCCATCCTGATCGACAACACTACCCTTGGAACCCCTGTGCCCGGCACCAGCGTCCACGAGGACCGAGGCCAGGCCCTTGGAGCAGGAGAATGAGAATGAGCATGAGCACAACGCCCAACACTCAACGCCGTCGTCTTCTCAAGGCCCTGGGGGGCGGCACCGTGGCCGCCGGTGCCGCGGTGGTGGTCGGCCAGGCCTCGGTTGCTGTGGCGCGCGATGACAGCGCCACGACCGCCACCGAGAAACCCGATGACAGCGCCGGTTACCGCGAGACAGAACACGTACGTGCCTTCTACGCATCCCTGCGCGACTGACAACAAGGAGAGCCTGCCATGCGACTGACACGTACCTCCACCACACCCAAGGTCTCCGGTCTCGGCATTTCCCGGCGCCAGTTCCTCAAGCGCAGTGGCGCGGCGACCAGCGGTGTCGCCGGTCTTGGACTGTTCGGCTCACCGATGATGCAACGCGCCGAGGCGGTCGAGAAGACGCCCTACAGCGATGCTCCGGTGGAAACCCGCCGCACCATCTGCTCCCACTGTTCGGTGGGCTGTGGCGTCTACGCCGAGGTCCAGGAAGGGGTCTGGACTCACCAGGAACCGGCCTTCGATCACCCGATCAATCGCGGTGCCCACTGCGCCAAGGGCGCTTCACTACGCCAGCACGGTCACTCCACCCGCCGCCTCAAGTACCCGATGAAGCTGGTCGGGGGCGAGTGGCAACGTCTGTCCTGGGACCAGGCCATCGACGAAATCGGTGCCAAGGTGCTGGAACTGACCGAGCAGCATGGCCCGGACAGTGTCTACTGGCTCGGCTCGGCCAAGTTCAGCAACGAACAGGCCTACCTGATGCGCAAGTTCGCGGCGCTGGCCGGTACCAACAATACCGACCACCAGGCGCGCATCTGCCACTCCACCACCGTGGCGGGCGTCGCCAATACCTGGGGCTACGGAGCGATGACCAACTCGCTCAACGACCTCCAGAACAGCCGCTCGATCATGTTCATCGGCTCCAACCCCAGCGAAGCGCACCCGGTGGCCATGCAGCACATCCTGCTGGCCAAGGAGCGCAGCCAGGCCGAAATCATCGTCGTCGATCCGCGCTTCACCCGCACGGCGGCCAAGGCCGACCACTACGTGCGGATCCGGCCGGGTTCCGACGTGGCCTTCATCTGGGGCCTGCTCTGGCACATCTTCGAGAACGGCTGGGAAGACCAGCAGTACATCGACCAGCGCGTCTACGCCATGGACGAGGTCCGCAACGAGGTCGCCAACTTCCCGCCGAGTGAAGTGGAGCGCATCACCGGGGTGCCGGAAGCCGCCATGTACGACACCGCCAGGCGGCTGGCGGAAAACCGTCCCGGCTGCATCGTCTGGTGCATGGGCGGCACCCAGCACACCACCGGCAACAACAACACCCGGGCCTACTGCATCCTCGAACTGGCGCTGGGCAATATCGGCAAGTCAGGCGGCGGCGCCAACATCTTCCGGGGGCACGACAATGTCCAGGGGGCGACCGATCTCGGCCTGATGTCGCATTCGCTACCCGGCTATTACGGTCTGTCGGAAGCCGCCTGGAAGCACTGGGCGCAGATCTGGGACCTCGATTACGAATGGCTCAAGAGCCGCTTCGATCAGACCGAGTACGCCGACGGCTACCCCATGCACTCCAGCGGCATCACGGTATCGCGCTGGATCGATGGCGTCCTCGAGGAAGACCAGGACATCTCCCAGCGCACCAGCCTGAAGGCGATGTTCTACTGGGGCCATGCGGTCAACTCCCAGACCCGCGGCACCGAAATGCAGAAAGCGATGCAGAAGCTCGAGATGATGGTCATCGTCGACCCCTATCCCACCGTCGCCGGGGTCATGCACGATCGCAGCGATGGCGTCTATCTTCTGCCGGCGGCCACCCAGTTCGAGACCTACGGCAGCGTCACCGCCACCAATCGCTCTCTGCAGTGGCGTGACCGGGTGGTGGAGCCGGCCTTCGAGGCCAAGCCCGACCACAGCATCATGTACCTGCTGAGCCAGCGCCTCGGATTTGCCGACGAGCTGTTCAAGAACATTCAGATCAACGGCGAGGAGCCGCTGATCGAGGACATCACCCGGGAGTTCAACCGCGGCATGTGGACCGTGGGTTACACCGGGCAGAGCCCCGAGCGGCTCAAGACCCACCAGCAGAACTGGCATACCTTCAGCTTCCGCGATCTGCGTGCCGAAGGCGGCCCGGCCGACGGCGATTACTACGGCCTGCCATGGCCCTGCTGGGGTACCGCGGAGCTCAATCACCCCGGCACCCCCATTCTGTACGACACCAGCAAACCGGTATCCCAGGGCGGCCTGACCTTCCGTGCGCGTTTTGGCATCGAGCACGAAGGCACCCCGATTCTCGCCGACAACTCGTTCAGCGCCGGTTCCGATCTCGAGGACGGCTACCCCGAGTTCAGCGCCCAGATGCTCAAGGACCTGGGCTGGTGGGATGAACTGACCGACGAAGAAAAGGCCGCGGCGGAAGGCAAGAACTGGAAGACCGACCTGTCCGGCGGCATCCAGCGCGTTGCCATCGCCCATGAGTGCTCACCTTTCGGCAACGCCAAGGCGCGCTGCAACGTCTGGACCTTCCCCGACCCGATTCCCAAGCACCGCGAGCCGCTCTATACCTCACGCCGGGATCTGGTCGAGGACTACCCCACCTGGGATGACGTCGCCTCGCACTACCGCCTGCCGACGCTGTACCAGAGCATTCAGCAGAATGATGCCAGCAAGAAGTACCCGATCATCATGACTTCTGGCCGCCTAGTCGAGTACGAAGGCGGCGGCGAGGAAACGCGCTCCATGTCATGGCTGGCCGAGCTGCAGCAGGAGATGTTCGTCGAGATCAACCCTGCCCTGGCCAACGACCTGGGGGTCAAGGACGGCAACATGGTGTGGGTGGAAGGCGCCGAAGGCGGCCGTATCAAGGTCAAGGCCATGGTGACGCCTCGGGTAGCGCGGGAAGTGGTGTTCATGCCCTTCCACTTCGGCGGCATGTTCCAGGGCGAAAGCCTGGCCGACCGCTATCCGGATGGCACCACGCCCTACGTGATCGGTGAGGCGGTCAACACCGCCACCACCTACGGCTACGACTCGGTGACCCAGATGCAGGAAACCAAGTGCACCCTGTGTCGCATCGAACTCGCCAGCTAGACACCGACGTCACCGAACCAACAGGAGTTTCGACATGGCCCAGATGAAATTCATGTGTGACGCCGAGCGCTGCATCGAGTGCAATGGTTGCGTCACCGCCTGCAAGAACGCCAACGAGGTCGAGTGGGGCATCCAGCGCCGCCGGGTGGTCACCCTGAACGACGGCGAGCCGTCCGAGGTGTCCATCTCGGTGGCCTGCATGCACTGCGATGACGCACCCTGCATGGCGGTCTGCCCCACCGACTGCTTCTACAAGACAGACGACGGCATCGTGCTGCACGACAAGGATCTGTGCATCGGCTGCGGTTACTGCCTGTACGCCTGCCCCTTCGGCGCGCCGCAGTTTCCCCAGCAGGACGCCTTCGGCGAGCGCGGCAAGATGGACAAGTGCACCTTCTGCGCCGGCGGCCCCGCCGACAGCCCCGAAGAAGAGTACGAGAAATACGGCGCCAACCGCATCGCCGAGGGCAAGCTGCCGCTGTGCGCCGAAATGTGCTCGACCAAGGCGCTGCTGGCAGGCGATGCCCAGACCGTTGCCGACATCTTCCGCGAGCGGGTGGTGCGCCGTGGTCACAAGGATGGCGCCTGGTCGGATATCGGCAATGGCTCGCCCTCGGCGATCGACGCCATGGCCTACGACGCCACACGTAACCAGTGAGGAGGCCCCATGAACCTTCGTGATGCCTTGCCTCGACCGGGTGGAGCCCTGGGGCTGGTGCTGCCAGCACTGCTGCTGTTGTTGCTGGCCTGCGCCGCTCCCGCCATGGGTGCCGACCCCAATGCCGAGATCGCCACCGCCGTACCCAGCGCCGACGCCGATACCTGGCGCCAGGTGAAGGATGGCGAGTCCTTTATCGATACCCGCCACGATTCGACCTACAGCCTGATCAACCAGAGCGGCGAGAGCTGGCGCCAATGGCGCAACAAGTGGGTCTCGCCCTTCGGGCTGATCGCCGTGGGCGGCATGCTGGCGATGATCACCATCTTCTATCTGATCGTCGGTCGCAGCCGCCTCGAGGAGCCACGCACCGGGCGTAAGCTGTTGCGCTGGTCGGTACTCAGCCGGGCGCTGCACTGGACCCTGGCGACGCTGTTCATCATCCTGGCGCTGACGGGCCTCAACATTCTCTACGGCAAGTTCGTGTTCAAGCCAGTGTTTGGCGACGCCTTCTGGGCTGCGATGATCAGCGGCACAAAGTTCCTGCACAACTACATCGGTCCGTTCTTCGGTCTGCTGCTGATCTTCGTGCTGTTGCGCTTTCTCAAGCACAACTGGATCAAGGCCCACGATATCGAGTGGTTCAAGCAAGGCGGCGGCATGGTCGGCGACAAGCATCCAGACGCCGGCTTTGCCAACGGAGGCGAGAAGGCCTGGTTCTGGCTGTTGGCCACGGCCGGCATGGTTGTCTTCGTCAGTGGCCTGGTACTGGATTTCCCGAACTTCGACCAGAGCCGGGACACCATGCAGTGGGCCAACATCATCCATGCGGTGGGTGCCCTCGCGCTTACCGCCGTCTCCTTCGGTCACATCTATATCGGCACCCTGGGGACCGAGGGTGCGCTCGAGGGCATGACCACCGGCTACGTCGACGAAAGCTGGGCCAAGCAGCACCACAACCTGTGGTACGAAGAGGTCAAGGATCAGGCCGAGGCGCCGGCTGACGTGGAGGCCACCGACGATACCAAACCGGAATCACCCAGCCCCTCCTGAGCGCAGCCCCACCCACGGTGACCGCTATCCCTCTCGCCGCCCCGGGCTCACTCGGGGCGGCATTCTTTTGCCGCTGTTCTTGTGACGGTCTTGCGTTACCATCGTGGGACAGTCGCCCGACTGATCGTTTTCTGTTACTGGAGTCCCCCATGCAGCACCTCGATGAGGCCACTCGCACCGAACTCGAGGCGGCCGCCTTCCGCCGCCTGCTTCGCCACCTTGACGACAACAAGGATGTGCAGAACATCGATTTGATGATTCTGGCGGACTTCTGCCGCAACTGCCTGTCCAAGTGGCTGGTCGCCGCCGCCGAAGAGCGCGGTGAGACGCTCGACTACGAAAGCGCCCGTGAACACGTCTACGGCATGCCCTACAGCGAATGGAAGGACAGGTATCAGGCCAAGGCCACCCCCGAACAGATGGCGGCCTTCGAGGCTCGCCAGCAGGCCAAGCAGCAGCGTACCGGTGACAAGGAGTGACGCCAGTGAGTCAGGACACCATGATCGGGTTGAAGGTGGCGGTACTGACCGTCTCCGACACCCGCACCGAAGACACCGATCGCAGCGGTCAGGCGCTGGTGCAGCGGCTCGAGGCCGCCGGCCACCAGCTCGCCGACAAGCAGATCGTGATCGATGACATCTATCGTATCCGTGCGGTGGTGTCAGGCTGGATCGCCGACCCCGAAGTGCAGGTGATCCTGACCACCGGCGGTACCGGCTTCACCGGACGGGATTCCACCCCGGAGGCGGTATCGGCCCTGCTCGACAAGCGCATCGAGGGCTTCGGCGAGCTGTTCCGCCAGCTGTCCTATCAGGAAATCGGCAGCTCCACCGTGCAAAGCCGCTGCCTGGGAGGCATGGCCAATCACACCGTGGTGTTCTGCCTGCCGGGCTCCACCGGCGCTTGCCGCACCGCCTGGGACGGCATCCTTGCCGAGCAGCTCGACAGCCGTCACCGGCCCTGCAACTTCGCCAATCTGGTGATACCGGAGCGGGGGCAGCATGACGTCTAGCCACGCAGCGTCACTGGCGCCCATGGAGGACGCCCTGGCCACCCTGCTCGATGGCGTCGCGCCGCTGCCGGTGGAGCGCCAGCCCTGCGAACAGGCCGAAGGCCGTGTGCTGGCAGCCCCGGTCGTGGCGGCCCTGGATGTACCGCCGTTCGACAATAGCGCCATGGACGGTTACGCCCTGCACCATGAAGACGCCGGACAACGCCTGCCGGTGGCCCTGCGAGTGGCCGCCGGGGCCCCGGGCGAGCGACTGGAGCGCGGCCGCTGTGCCCGCATCTTTACCGGTGGCCAGCTGCCCGAAGGCGCCGACTGTGTGGTGATGCAGGAGAAGGTCCAGCGCGAGGGTGATGAGGCCGTCATTCCCGCCGACATCCCGGCGGGCGACAACGTGCGCCGGCGGGGCCGCGACGTACGCGCAGGCGCCCCGCTGCTGGACGCCGGCACTCGGCTCGACGCCGCCGCACTTGGCCACCTGGCAGGCCAGGGTATCGTCGAAGTGGACGTCCACCGCCGACCCAGGGTGGCCTTGCTGTCCACCGGCGACGAGATCATCGATCCGGGCAAGCCCCTGGCAGCTGGCCAGATCTACAACTCCAACCGCCCCATGCTCAAGAGCCTGCTGGAGCGCTTCGGCGCCGAAATAGTGCTCACGCGCAGCGTACCGGATAGCCCGGAGGGTACCCGCGCCTGTCTGAAGGAGGCCGCCGAGGTAGCGGACCTGGTGGTCTCCACCGGCGGCGTCAGCGTCGGTGAGGAAGATCACGTCAAGGCGGCGCTGGAGACACTGGGCACGCTGAACCTGTGGCGCCTGGCCATTCGTCCCGGCAAGCCGCTGGCCCTGGGTCAGATGGAAGGACCTGGCGGCACGCCGGTGCGGTTTGTCGGCTTGCCCGGCAATCCGGTGTCCAGCTATGTCGGTGCCTGGCTATTCTTGCGCCCGCTGCTGGGTGCCCTGCAGGGCTGTGAATCCATGGCGGAGCTACCGCGGCTATGGGCCCGCAGCGACTTTGCCACCTCCACCGGTCCGCGCCAGCACTACATGCGGGTGCGCCTCGCCTTCGGCCCACAGGGCGTCAGCGCCCTGGCGTTTTCCGACCAGAATTCCGGGGTACTGTCATCCTGCATTGATGCCGACGCCCTGGCGGTGATCCCGCCCCATTGCGAGATAGCGCCGGGCGACAAGGTGGAATGCCTGTGGCTGCGGACCTGGTAGCGGTCCGCTGAAGCAGCGCGGTAGTCGCTAGGCGCGGTCCGAAAAGTCGACGAGCGAAGGTTAGAGCCCTAGGAACCCGAGGTCTCGAGTTCCGCGCGGGTATCGCGCCACAGGGTCGCGAAGTCGTCGTCCAGTTGACGATAGTCATCGCGCAGATGCGGCACCAGTTCGGCCAGTCGGTTGGGCCCGGACAGGCGTGAGCCAATGCCGGCGATGGCACGGCAGGTGAAGGCGAGGCTGGCGTAGCGACGCAGCCAGTCCTCACGCACCAGTACCGGCACCATGGTGGCCAGCCGCTGCGGTGCGCCGTGGTACTCGAACAGTCGATAGCATCGCTCGATCACGACCTCGCGCTCGTGTGGGTCGCTGGTAGCCAGATCCCGAGCGAGAAAGTGGTCCCACATCAGATCCAGGGCGATACCGGCCACACGACGACTCGCCGCAGGTGCCCGACGTCGAGCGGCAAGTACCGAGGGATGACGATCGACGAAGGCGTCCACCCGCCGGTGATGCTGTATGCCTGCTGCGACGCCTTCGGGCCACTGGCCGAGATCGCGCCCCTTGACGCCGTCGGCGATCAGGTTGCCGAGCAGAAAGTCGTCGTCACCGGCACGGGCGAGCCAGGCGTGGGCGAGAAAGTTCAACGCCGCACGTCTACAGGCAGTTGGTTGGTTTGGGCAGGCCCGCCAAACGGGCGCCCAGCTTGGGGGGGCTGCCGGGGAACAGCTTCATCAGGTACAGCGAGCTCCCCTTGTCCTTGCCCAGCGCCTGGCCCACCGCCTTGACCAGCGGGCGCATGGCCGGAGCCTGCTCGAAGCGCGCATAGAAGTCTCGCAGGACGTCGATCACCTGCCAGTGTTCGTCGCCGAGGGTGATGCCCTCTTCCGCCGCCAGCGCCTCGGCGACGGCGGGACTCCAGTCATCGAGATTGATCAGATAGCCTTCCGGGTCCAGGGGGACGGAGGCCTGGCCGAGTTCCAGGGTTCGTGCAGTTTCAGTGCTTGCCATCGTGTTACCTCAGTACCAGCTGACCACTTTATCGGCCTCTTCGGTGAGCCTGACAAAACCGTCCACGTCGACGACTTCGATGCCGGTGGCACAGTGTTCGCTCAAGCCGCGCGCCTCGAGATCTTCGGCCAGCGCCAGTAGACGACCGGGCAGAGACGACCACAGCGCCTGCTGGGCCGGCAGAGCGCCAAGCACGGCGTCTTCGATCAATAACAGCTTGTCGTCTTCTGCCAACGCCCGTAGCGCCTGCCGATAGACCGTCGACTCCAGCGGTGAACGATTGAGGGTGTGCAGTATCATCCCGATTCCTGGTAGTGGTCGTGGGTGAGTCCAGTGGCTGACGTCGATGGGTAAAACCTGGCGGGAGCGAGCCCCGACAGAGACGCGGTCTGGAGTCGTCTGTGACGCCGATTCAGAAGGTCAGCACCAATGCGTGCTCCGCCATCAGGGCGGCAATGGCGTCACCCTCGATGACAATGGCATCCGGCGTCAGCGTCTCGGGCGCCACGCCCAACTCGGCAAGTCCTGCCCCATCCACGAACAGCCGGTCGATGTCGTACATCTCGAGCATGGCCAGCGTCGGCTGGGTGCCCTTCTGCCCCAGCGGGCCGGCGCCCTGCCCCGGCACCAGTGCCGCCACGCCACTGGCCAGGAACAACAGGGATACCCGGCGTCCGAAGGCGGCGGCCACCAGCGCCGTGTCGAGACCTTCTTTCAGGTAGCTGGTGCCATGGGGGCCATGACGAAGAATCACCAGCAGATCCCCCGAATCGTCGTTGGGTTCCTCAATCATCGACCTTTCACTCTTCTCGGTTCAGCGTTGCCCTGCTCGGGACCCATTGCCTGGCGGCAGTCGGCAGCAGCTCGGTGTTGTTCAGGCACCAAAGGTTACCAGCCTGTCACACTCGAGGCCCAGGTCCACCAGCTGGCCGAGGCCGGTCAGCTCGAACGGCGCCTGGACGCTGTGGCCTTGCTTGCCGTGCCTGGCCGCCTCGTCGGCGTCGACGATGCCTCGGCGCAGTGCGGCGGCGATGCACACCTCGAGACGCACGCCATGCTCCTGGTTCAGCGTGGTCCAGCCGTCGACCAGATGAGGCTCGTCCTGGGGCGGCGATGCCAGGCGCGCGGCGTTGTGAACGCCATCGCGATAGAAGAAGACGGCCTCCAGGTGGTGACCGCGGGCGATCACCGCACGGGCGAAGCGCAGCGCGCTGTGTGCGGCCTGATGGCTGTAGGGGGCACCCAGCAGCAGGATGGCATAACGCATGGTATTCCCTTGGCTCCCGCCAACGTCGGGAGTTGAACAAAGCGGGTCATCAAAAACACGTCGGCCCCCCCAAGGCGGGCCCGACAGTGTACGACAGTTGTGCCAGAACGTCTTGCGACGATCAGTCCTGGCTTACCACGCCCAGCAGCGACAGCAGGCTGATGAACAGGTTGTAGATCGACACATAGAGAGTGATGGTGGCGAGGATGTAGTTGGTCTCGCCGGCACGGTGCACGATCTCGCTGGTCTGGTACAGGATCGCCGCGGAGGAGAACAGCACGAAGCCAGCCGATACCATCAGCGACAGCGACGGAATGTTGAAGATCAACGCCGCCACCATGGCCAGGATCAGCACGATGGCGCCAGCCATCATGAAGTTCGCCAGGAAGCTGAAGTCCTTGCGAGTGATCAACGCCACCGCTGACAGACCAAAGAAGGTCAGGCCGGTCATGCCCAGTGCGGTCATGATCAGCTCGGGACCGTTGGACAGCGTCAGATAGGCGCTCAGGATCGGGCCGAGGGTGAAGCCCATGAAGCCAGTGAAGGCAAAGGTCGCCAGCAGGCCGAGGGCCGAGTTGGCGGTCTTGTGGACCAGGAACATCAGGCCGTAGGCGCCGATGAAGAACACCAGAATGTTCATCTGCTGTACACCGAGGGCCACGGCGGCCCCTGCGGTGATGGCAGAGAACAGTAGTGTCATCGCCAGCAAGCCGTAGGTGTTGCGCAGAACCTTGTTCGTCGCAGCGACCTGCGTCTGGGTCTGACGATTCACCTGTGACTCTTGATAAGCCATGTATCCAGAGCTCCCTGTTGGTTGACATGCATTCGACACAGCATGCCCCCAGCAAGTTCCCGACGCAAGCCGCCTGGCGACGGGGTTTCAACGCCATTCAAGCGATCAGACTGGCCCATGGGCCCGCCATGGGCGGCGCGAACACTGTTTCCTATCGGCGACAAAAAATTGCTTAGCTGCACAATTTTTGCGCAGTCACCCTATTGCAACAGCTCCCTTGAAGGCATCAGGGAGGGGTGTCGCTCTATCGCGTAAGACATTGATCGCACACAAGTGTTGACGTGGGGAGAAAAGCTGGTAAAGTACACCGCCGTGAGCCGGAGGGATGGCAGAGCGGTTGAATGCACCGGTCTTGAAAACCGGCAAGGGTTAACGCCCTTCCAGGGTTCGAATCCCTGTCCCTCCGCCACCTCGAATCCAGAAGGGGATCAGTCGACAGACTGATCCCCTTCTTCGTTTTTTCCCTCTTCCCTCTTCCTTCAACAGCTCCCTGCCTTTCGGCACGCCAATCCTTCGACGGTCTCGAGGCGCTGCCCCGCCATGGTTCTTCACACCAGTGACTGCACATCTGGTTCTGCACACCAGCCCCAGCAGCAAGGTCTGTTCACCGGTTGTCGTGAAAAGGTCACCGATTGTCGTTGATGGATTGGCGACAACGCCGCAAATCGTGCACCCTGCTTGCATCTGTTGCTCCAGGCAGCACGACAGGGACGAACCAGACACGATGCATCAAGGCGCCAGATAACTACAGGTGGCGCAACGTGCATGTCGGAGGAGCTAGCATGAGGTCTCTTTCCAGCACCGGTTTTGCGGTTTTCGGCGCGGCCCTGGTCGCCATCAGCTACGGACTCGCCCGTTTTGCCTTCGGCCTGTTTGTCCCCCAGATTCGCGATGAGCTGTCGCTGACGCCTGATGCCATCGGCATCATCGGCGCCCTTCCCCTGATCAGCTTCCTGCTGTCCACGGCGGTGGCGCCTTACGCCACCGATCGTCTTGGTGCCCGCTACGCAGCGGTACTGTCCGGGCTTTTCGGTATCGTCGGCCTGGCACTGATCAGCCGTGCGGCCGATGCGACCATGCTCAGCATCGGGGTGTTCGCCTGCGGCATCTGTACCGGCCTGATGATGCCCGCACTCACCGCCGGGATGCAGGCGCTGGTGAGACGCTCACTGCATGCTCGTGTCAGTTCGGTCATGAATGCGGGAACCAGTATCGGCGTGATCGTCGCCGTGCCAACGGTACTGTTCATGGCGGACGCCTGGCGACTGGCCTATCTGTCCTTCGCCCTGCTGACGGTCATCGGCGTGTGCGCTACCTGGCTGTACCTACCCTCGGTGTCGCGCATCACGCCTTCCAACGCCGCCGACCCACCTGCATTGCGTGAACTGCCGTGGTCACGGCTCGTGAGGCTCACCCTGTTTTCCTACGCGATGGGCTTCATCTCGGCAGCCTACTGGATCTTTGCTCCGGACCTGGTGGTGACCCTTGGCGGTCTGTCGCCAAGCGCCACGGGGTGGCTGTGGCTCGCCGTCGGCATCGCCGGTCTCGGCGGTGCGGTGGTGGCGGATCTGGCCGACCGCAACAATCCGCCCATCACCCAGGCCTTGATGCTGACCATGCTGGCGGCAAGCCTGGCATTGCTTGCCGCCAGCCCCGCCCAACCCGTGCTGGCGGCATTCTCCGCTCTGGTCTTTGGCCTCGCCTACATGAGCTTGACGGGTCTTTACCTGATGACCGGCATTCGCCTGCTGCCCGGGCGCCTGGCGATGGGGCCGGTGCTGCCTTTCATGGCCGTGTCGCTTGGCCAGGCCACCGGCTCGCCGGTCATCGGCGCTCTGCTCAATGTCTTCAGCTATGCCGAGGGGTTCGCCATCTTCGCGTCAATCGGCATCCTGGTTGCCCTGCTGTCGCCCTTGTACCCAGGCCATATTCATCAGGTGGGCGATGAAGAGGTGGAGGATCCTCCGGGCCTCCAGTCCGCCTACGATCTGCAGCTGCAGAACGAAGCAGGCGAGCCACTGGAGGACCCTGAATACTTGGCTGGAGAAGACCCACGAGATGAGCCGACCGCCGGTCTTGAACACAGCCATAAAGCAGAACGGGGCTGACCCAAGACGCAGCCCCAAATAGCGCTATGCCCGGCATAAGCCATGCCCCTGCCAGGACCATGCGGCAATCCTGACCGGGGTCAATCACCCCAGATAACGCCGCGACATCTCTCCTCAGTGTTATCGCCGCCGATAGCTCGGCCTGCTGTGATGAGTGACCCATAATTTCGGAACGAGTCGCCACCGAAACACAGCAACGATTGTCGCCAGGGACACGCCCGACGAGCCAGCGTTTCCATGCGCAGCAATCCGCTATCGAGGAAGGTATGTCATGCAGAGGTCCATGCAAAGGTCCATGCAAGTCATGGTCGGCGTCCTCGCCGGCCTGGTGCTGCTCTCTCCCGTATCGGGCCCGGTTGGGGCAAGCCAGCCCGAGACCGGTCGGCCCGAGACGGACGGAGCGTTATTACCCTTCGCCCCCGCCCCCATGCCGAGCGATGTACCACCTCGCCTCCAGGACGCCACCATGCAGTGGCCGGACCAGCCGTCCCACCTGCCGCAAGACGCCCCCAATGTTCTGATCGTCATGCTGGACGATGTGGGCTTCGGGGTGTCCGAGGTCTTCGGTGGCGAGATCAGGATGCCAGCGCTGTCGCGCCTGGCCGATGAAGGCATCGAGTACACCGGCTTTCATACCACGTCCATCTGCTCTCCCACGCGGGCGTCCCTGCTGACCGGTCGCAATCATACCCGGGTGGGCTCCGGTACCATTGCCGAACGGGCGGTGGCCTTCGACGGCTATACCGGCGTGATTCCGAAGAATGCCGCCACCATGGCCGAGGTGCTCAAGCAGTACGGCTACCACACCGCCGCCTTCGGCAAGTGGCACAACACCCCGGCGGTCGAGACGACAGCGATCGGCCCCAAGGATCGCTGGCCCACCGGCTATGGTTTCGAGCACTTCTACGGCTTTCTGGGGGGCGAGACGTCTCAGTGGGAGCCACGCCTGACCGTGGACACCCTGCATGTCGAGCCCCCCGAAGACGATCCCGACTACCACCTGACCGAGGACCTGACCGACCAGGCGCTCGCGTGGCTCGCCGACTACCGGGCCTTCGATCCGGACAAGCCGTTTTTCATGTACTGGGCGCCGGGTGGGGCCCACGGGCCCCATCACGTTGCACCGCAATGGGCCGATCGCTACGACGGCCAGTTCGACGATGGCTGGGATGCCTACCGCGTGCGCACCCACCAACGACAGCTCGAGATGGGCATCATTCCGCCGGGCACAGCACTCACGCCACGCGACGACAGCCTGCAAGGGTGGGACGAGATTCCCGAGAGCCAGCGCGACTTCCAGACTCGCCTGATGGAAATCTACGCCGGCTTCGTGGAGCACACCGACAGCCAGGTCGAGCGACTGCTCGAGGGCATGGCGGAAATGGGGCTCAGAGACAATACCCTGGTCATCTACATCGTCGGGGACAATGGCTCCAGTGCCGAAGGCCAGCACGGCTCGATCAGCGAACTGCTGGCCCAGAACAATATCGGCAGCAGTGTCGCCCAGCAGCTGGAGGTACTGGATCGCATGGGCGGCCTCGATGTTCTCGGCAGCCCCCAGACCGAAAACATGTACCACGCCGGCTGGGCCTGGGCGGGCAGCACTCCCTTCAAGGGCACCAAGCTGCTCGGTGCCTATTTCGGCGGGACCCGCAACCCCATGGTCATCTCCTGGCCCGGCCATATCGCACCGGATGAGCAGGTACGTCACCAGTTCCACCACGTGGTGGATATTGCCCCGACCCTCTACGACATTCTGGACATCCCGCTGCCGGACGTCGTCAACGGCTACCCTCAGATGCCGATGGACGGTATCAGCCTGGCCTACACCTTCGACGACGCCGATGCCCCCGGACGCAAGCACCACCAGTTCTTCGACAATAACGGCAGTCGAGGGCTCTACCTGGATGGCTACTTTGCCGGTACCTTTGGCCCGCTGGTTCCCTGGGATACCTCGAGCGCGGCACAGCGGATCGCCGACTGGGATTCCGCCGAAGATGTGTGGGAACTCTACGACCTGCGAAGCGATTTTTCCCAGGCCAGAGATCTGGCCCACGCTCAGCCTGAGCGACTGGCCATGATGAAACAACGCTTCATGGATATCGCCGAGGACAACAAGGCCTTCCCCACCGGTGCGGGCAACTGGCTTCGCGTCCACCCCGAGGACCGGGTCAAGACGCGCTACGATCACTGGACCTTTACCCAGACAACTCAACGCATGCCGGAATTTTCGGCCCCCGGCGTTGGTCGCCAGAGCACCCGGGCCAGCCTGCGTATCGACACCGGCCAGGGCGATGCCGAGGGCGTGCTGTATGCCATCGGAGGTGCCGGCGGCGGGCTTAGCGTCTATCTTGATCAGGGCAGGCTGACCTACGAGTACAATATGCTGCTGATGGAGAATACCCGCATTCACACAGCCGCCCTGGCCCCGGGCAGCCACGACATCGTCATCACCACCCGGATCCCGGTGCCCGGGAAAGCGGCGCAGGTGACGATCGAGGTGGATGGGCAAACCGCGGCGGAAGGTCAGGTGCCCGCGACGGTTCCCCTGGCCTTCAGCGCCAGCGAGACCTTCGACGTGGGCCGCGATCTGGGCTCCTCCGTCTCACGCCACTACGCAGAGCGACGCCCTTTCGCCTTTGGCGGCAAGATAGAAGCCTTTACGATCGAGCTGCTCTAATTGGTGAGGCTTTCGAACTTTACGTCGGCAATCAGGGTCATACCCGTGAACTATGCCGAGATGGATGGACATGAAGCATTATCGTGTGGAGAGTTATCAGACAAGAACGATGAAGCGCACTCGCTGGGCGGTGGTGGCATTTTCGGATTCCTCTCCCAACGCCTCACGGCGGGTGGTCTCTCGCCACGATGGACAGGACGAAGCCAGGGCCGCCGCCGCGGCCCTGGCCTTTGAAGACAAGCTCGGTCGAACGCCCACCAACGTCTGACCCACCTGTTGATCTGATTTTTAACGCCGTATTAGCGAGCGCAGGCACTTTTCGCACAAGCCCTAGGCGCTGTCCGAAAAGTCGACGAGCGAAGGTTAGACAAGGCAAAAATCGGTGAGAAAGCGCAGTTTACGGGGTGTAAATGAGCATGTTGATCCGATTTTTAACGCCGTATTACCGAGCGCAGGCACTTTTCAGACAAGCCCTAGCAGCGGCTGGGCGAAACGCCTCTGTAAACCTCCTTGGCCTGCACCATCTCGGCACGCAACCCTTCGATACGTGACTGATGCCCCGGATGGGTGGACAGGATCTCCGGCGGTTGATCACCGCCAACCGATGCCATATTGCGCCAGAGGGCGACGCTCTCGCCGGGATCGAATCCGGCGCGCGCCATGATGGCCAGCCCCATCACGTCGGCTTCGGACTCATGGGCACGGCTGAACGGCAAGGCGATGCCGAGCTGGCTGCCGATGCCCAGCGCCTGGAGCAAGGGTTCCTGCCCCACGTCGCCCTCGCTCATCAGTCCTACCACCAGCAGCACGGCCTTGATGCCCAACTGCTGGGTCAATCGCTCGTTGCCGTGGTCGGCGAGCACATGGGCGATCTCGTGACCGACCACCGCGGCCAGCTGGGCGGGCGTCTGAGCGACCTGCAACAGCCCCGAGTGCACGCCAATGCGCCCTCCCGGCAAGGCAAAGGCATTTGGCGAGGGATTGTCGAACACGACCACCTGCCAGTCGTCAGGCATCTCGACCTTGGGATAGACGAGCCGCGCCGACTTGATCAAGGCGTCGCTGACACATTGGACCTCGGCCTTGATGGCGGCATCGGTGGAAAGCGGTAGCTGGCTTCGCATCTGCTCAAAGGCGTCACCCCCCATGTCGCTCATCACGAAGCCAGGCACCAAGGCAAGCTGGCTACGCCCGGTGGGTGTCTCGTCACAGCCCCCCAGCGCGACGGCCAGCAATAGCGTCAGTACCACGGGAAAATAGGATCGTTTCATCGAGCCTGACCTTTTCATGAAAAGCTGCTGGGCGACCATCGCCCTATCGTCTGAATGATGCCGTTTGTCACGGTGTTTGACTACGGCCGACGTCAGACGCATCTGGAATTCGCCATAAAGCGCATCCTGCTGTCTGACAAGCCGCCCCACTCCTATAGTGAACGAGCCAGCGACGGCACAACGCCGAAGGAAGCCTCAAGAAAGGAGACGCGGCCGTGGATTACCTGCACAACACTCTGGAAGGGCTGAAAGCCACCAGTCCCGCCCAGGCGGAGTTCTATGCCGCTGCAGAGAAGATCCTGGCGTCCCTGAGGCCCCTGCTGGAGTCAGACGCCTGCTACCTCGAGCACGCCATCATCGAGCGACTGGTGGAGCCCGAGCGCCAGCTGATGTTTCGCGTCTGCTGGACCGACGACAACGGCAAGATCCAGGTCAACAAGGGGTACCGTGTCCAGTTCAACTCGGCTCTCGGCCCCTACAAGGGGGGCCTTCGCTTTCACCCCAGCGTCAACGCCAGCATCATCAAGTTTCTCGGGTTCGAGCAGATCTTCAAGAACGCTCTGACCGGACTCGCGCTCGGTGGCGCCAAGGGCGGCGCCAACTTCGACCCGCGCGGACGCTCCGACGGGGAAATCATGCGCTTCTGCCAGGCGTTCATGACCCAACTGGTGGATCATCTTGGGCCCACCGTGGATGTCCCTGCGGGCGATATCGGCGTCGGCGCCAGAGAGATCGGCTACCTCTATGGCCAGTACAAGCGACTGACGCGACGTCACGAAGGGGTGATTACCGGCAAGGGGCTGGACTGGGGCGGATCGCTGGGCCGCAAGGAGGCCACCGGCTATGGCGCCGCCTACTTTGCCCAGCACATGCTGGCAGCCCGGGGTGAAGAACTGCGCGGCAAGACCTGCCTGGTCTCCGGCGCAGGCAATGTCGCCATCTATACCATCGAGAAGCTTCATCAGCTGGATGCCCTGCCGGTCACCTGCAGCGATTCCGGTGGCTGCCTCCACGACCCGGACGGCATCGATCTGGAGGCTCTCAAGCGCTTGAAGGAGGTCGAGCGCGTCTCGCTTGAGGGCTACCTGAAGGATCACCCCCGGGCCCGCTTCATTGCGCTGGACGACTACCCCGCCGACGGCCACGCCGTCTGGCGCATCCCTGGCCAGGTCGCCTTTCCCTGCGCGACCCAGGGCGAGGTCACCCTGGCCGACGCCGAGGCGATGCTCGCCAATGGGCTCGAGTGTCTATGCGAGGGGGCCAACCTGCCGACCCTGCCGTTGGCGGTGGACCGTCTGCTGGAGGCCCGCATCGCCTACGCCCCCGGCAAGGCGGCCAACGCCGGCGGCGTCTCCACCAGTCAACTGGAAATGGCGCAGAACGCCAGCATGCAGATCTGGCCGCTGGAGAAGGTCGATGCCCACCTCCAGGCGATCATGGCCAATATCCATCGCTGCTGTGCGTCCACCGCAGAGGAATTCGGCGAGCCCCACAACCTGGTGCTGGGCGCCAACATTGCGGGATTCAGGCGCGTCGCCAATGCCATGATCGACCAGGGGGCCTGGTAAATCCCGGGACAGGTTTGTCCGGGGGACGGTTGGCAACAAGGACCCTGCCGATCTAACCGCCGGCAGATAAGCACAAAAACGCATATTACATGCAAGACCGACTACACTATGCCGAAATAGCAATCGAGCCCGCATTGCAGGGGCTCTCTCATCGGCTGGGGGAATGTCGGGATGCATCAGGGAAGAGTCAGGATTCGGGGCGGCGAGCTCTGCGAACAGAATGGCCTGAGGGTGAACGTTCCGTTAGCCAGCAGATCCGTTGGTGCCGCGCTGCTGATCGGCACACTGGCGATCAGCCCCGGAGTCCTGGCCGAGCAGGAACTCGGACAGGCCGCCTCCGACCCCACTGCGCCACTGATGAACTTCCAGCTACAGAATTCCTGGAGCCCGGAAGTCCACGGCACCAATGATTCACAGAACATCGTCCAGTTCAGAACGGCGCTGCCCTACCGGCTGGCGGGCCACCAGCACATCTTTCGCCTGACGGTGCCCTCACTGACCGAGGATCCCGGCGGTTCCACCGGCCTTAGCGATTCTACGGTGTTCGACCTCACCACCTTCGAACACTCCTGGGGTCGTTCTGGCTTCGGTGTGGTCGCCCTTCTGCCGACCGGCGGTGAGCATCGTGGCGCCGAACAGTGGGGTCTGGGTCCGGCGGTCGGGTTTGCGGCCTCGCGGGGCTCCTTCCTGTATGGCGCCTTCAACCAGAACATCTTCAGTGTCGCCGGTGAGGACGATCGCGAGGACGTCAACCTGAGCATCCTGCAGCCCATCATCAATCTCGGGCTCGGCCAGGGCTGGTCAGTGGGCACTTCGGAGATGAACATCACCTACGACTGGGAGCACAGCGACTGGAGCAGCCTGCCCGTGGGTGGCCGACTCAGCAAACTGGTAAAGCTGGGAGACTCCCCGCTGCAGATCAGTGGTCTGTATGAGCACAACTTCGCCGACGACTACGCCGTGCCCGAAGACCAATTTTCGCTGCAGTTCAAGTTGCTGGTGCCCTGACGGGGTCTTCCAGGACATTTTTGCAAGGGGCTTTCTCGACCGACCCCGCTCGATAATTTCCGCCCGGTTATTTCCGCTCGATGCTTTCCGCTCGATTCTTTCCGATACTGGAACGCTGCGCCTCAGTAGAGGCGCAGACCCACACGGGTGATATGGTTGCCTTCCATCTCGCTCACCACCCAGTGGATGCCATGCCAGTCGACGTCGTCGCCTACCACCGGATGCCCGCCCAAGCGTAGTCCCATGAATTCACCCAGTGTCAGCGAGGCCTCGCCGGGGCTCAGGGTCAACGCATAGGCATCGGCCACATCGCCCATCCTGGCATCCGCATCCAGGGTAAAGGTGCCGAAGAAGGCGCGCTGCTGGCGATGCTTGGCATCGCCGTTGAACAGCCGGTTCAATGCTGGCAGATCGTCGCTCTTGCCGATGACACAGATGATGTCGTCGATGCGCAACTGTGTACTGCCCTTGGGGTGCAGCATCACGTGCTGGCGGAACAGGGCAGAGATCAAGGCACCTGAGGGAAAGCGCAGCAGCCGAATCGGGATGTCCTCGAGATCGGCATTTTCGACCTTGTAGACGAACATCTCGAAGTCGTTTTCAGGCAGGATGCCAAGTGGCCCCCGATGATTGGGAGTGGCACTGTCCGGCACCATGACCTTCATGCGGCGTGCCATCCAGGGCAAGCTTCCGCCCTGGATCAACAGCGACAGCAACACCACTGCGAAGGCCACATTGAAGTAGAGGCCGGCTTGCTCGACGCCCCCGATGACAGGAAAGATCGCCAGCACGATGGGCACCGCACCACGAAGTCCCACCCAGGAAATGAATCCCACCTCGCGCCAGCGGAAATGGAAGAACGGCTTGAGGGTCAGTACCACCGCCAACGGACGCGCCACGAAGATCAGCGCCAGGGCCACCACCGATGCAGGCAACAGCACCTCCAGCAGTGCCGAAGGTGTCACCAGCAAGCCAAGCACCAGAAATAGCCCGATCTGACTTAGCCAGGCCAGTCCGTCATGCACCGGCAAGATGAAGTTGAGGTGCCGCCCCGGTTGATTGCCGATCATCAATCCGGCCAGATAAATCGCCAGGAAGCCACTGCCCCCCAGGGCACTGGTCAAGCCAAAGACGCAGAACCCCAACGCCAGGGCCAGCAGTGAGTATAGGCCCGGCGCAAGATCCACATAGCGCAGCAAGCGACCGATCAGCCAGCCCGCGCCAAGCCCGATGGCGATGGCCATGGCGAACTGCTGAACGAAGAACAGCAGCATGTCCAGGGGGCCACCGAGGTCCCCCACCAGCGCCTCGACCAGCACCAGGGTGAGAAAGATCGCCATGGGATCGTTGGTACCGGACTCGATTTCCAGGGTGGCGCCGACCCGTTCATTGAGGTTGAGCCCTCTGCCACTGAGCATCGAGAAGACCGCCGCAGCGTCGGTAGAACCGACGATGGCCCCGACCAGCAGGCCCTGCAGCAACGATAGATCGAAGACCCACATCGCCAGCAGACCGACCAGACCGCTGGTGATGAAGACCCCGACGGTAGCGAGCCCCAGGGCCGGTTTGAAACCGACACGAAAGGTCTTGAGCCGTGTCCTCAGGCCACCATCCAGCAGGATCATCGCCAGGGCGAGATGGCCGATGACAAAGGCCAGCGAGTAGTTGTCGAAGTCGATACCCAGCAGGCCGTCTTCACCCGCCAGCATGCCGAGTATCAGGAACAGCACCAGCAGTGGCACACCGGCCAGAGCGGACAGCCGACTGGCCAGCACACTCAGCGCAATCAGCGTTCCACACAGAAGAAAGAGACTATTGATCGAATCCATGCGCATCCCTTGCAACGTTCATCGTGATTGTCTCACGCCCGGCCCCACGCCGCGATCTGTCGAGTGTAACGTGATTCATCGAGCGCACTTCGAATTACCAGGATGTTGATGGATGCCGCTGGTGAACGAAGCTCGCCCTTGGATACACTAGCGCGCTGGTACGAATGCCTGACCCATGGAGATTGTTGATGCCCAAGTCGTCGCCCAGGCAACACCGGCTAATCCGGCTTGCGGGCTTGAGCTTGCTGCTGGCAAGCCTCGGCGCGTTGTCCCCTGCCCTGGCCGAGCCGGAGGCGCCCGCTGAAGCCGCAGCGCAGCAACAGGCAACGCCTCCCCTCGCCCAGGAGCAACAGGTCGAGACTTCTTCGGTCGACGGAACGCCCCCCACAAGCGCCGAAGCAACGGTGGTGCGCGATATCCTCGAGCGCTACCGTGGATTGCCTGGTGGACCCGGTATCGACACGCCCGCGATGCCGGTGGCACCGTCGGCCACAGCGGCTCCTGCCGATCCGATCGCGCCGCCGCCGGTCACCGAGCTGACTGTGGTGCTGGAATGGTCACCCGGGCCCCAGCACGCTGCCTTGCTGGTGGCTCAAGAGAGGGGGCTGTTCTCGCGGCGCGGACTGAACGTCGTGCTGCAGACGCCCGCCGATCCCGACGTACCTGCCAAGCTGGTGGCGGCATCCCAGGCGGATCTGGCGCTGACCGACCAGCTGACCTTGCACCGACTGGTGGACCAGGGGCGCCCCATCATCAGGGTTGCCACCTTGAGCGAATTGCCACTGTCGGCGCTGCTGGTACGCGAAGATGCGGACATCGACTCGGTGCTGGGACTGATCGATCACCGGATCGGCTACGCGCAGCGCTCGGGACAAGACGTCTTGCTCAGGGCCATCCTTCAACACGAAGGGTTGAACCTATCCCATGTCGAGGCCAAGGACGTGCACTTCAGCGTGATACGCGCGATGAACGAAGGCTGGATCGATGCCTTTATCGGCGGCGCGGCACTGTCCCTGCCGCGAGAGCTCGCCGACCTCGGCATCGCTACCCGCGCCATGCCGACCGAGACACTGGGTATCCCGGTGCACGACGGCCTGGTCGTCGTGGCCAACCAGGACCACTTTCAGGCACAGAAGGACGCCATTCGCGCCTTCGTCGACGCACTGGAAGACGCCACGCGCTGGATCATCGACCATCCCGCCGCGAGCTGGGAGATCATGACTCGACTCGAGCCGACCATGGACAGCCCCGCCAATGCCGAGGCCTGGCCCGACATCAGGCGCCGACTCAGCCTGCGCCCCGGCGCCATGGACCACGGCCGCTATCGTCGCCTGGAGCGCTATCTGCATGACCAGAAGATCGTCGAACGCTTGACCCCGATCTCGCGCCTGGGCAAGGACCCCGGCTAAACCACAGACGCCTGGGCATGGACCCCGGCTAAACCACAGACGCCTAGGCAAGGACCCCGGCTAAACCACAGACGCCTAGGCATGGACCCCGGCTCATCACTGGCGCCTGGGCATGGACCCCGGCCAATCACCGGCGCCTGGGCAAGGACCCCGGCTCATCACTGGCGCCTGGGCAAGGCCCCCGGCCAATCACCGGCGCCTTGATTGCAGTGGCTAGTTTTCCAGAGAGGCCAGAAACTCGGCCACTTGCTCCTGAAACTCCTGCGCCCGCTCGGTGTGAAGCCAGTGACCAGCGTCCAGGGTCTTGACTTCGGCCCTGGGCAGGACGGCGCGCAGCGACTCAAGCAGGTCATCGGCGACGTAGTCGGAGCGACTACCGCGCAACACCAGCGTCGGCACATCGATGCTTCCTTCGCCACCGGGCGGTGCCATGATCTGGCCGTAGCCGGCTTCGATCGCATCGAGATTGACCCTTAGGCGTAGTACGCGATCGTCGCCGCGCACCAGATTGGTAGCCAGAAACATGCGGGTGGGCTTGTCGTCGATCACCTCAGCCATCAAGGCATCGGCCTCTCGCCGGTCGGTGGGCTCACCCTGCTCGACACGCCGCAGTGCGCTGAAGACGCTATCGTGCCGGTGTTCATAGGCGACCGGCGCGATATCGGCAACGATCAGCGACGCCACCAGCTCAGGATGCAGCCTGGCCAGGGTCATCACCACCTTGCCGCCCATGGAGTGGCCAAGCAGGTGCCCTCTGGTGACGCCGCAGCGGTCCATCACCGCTGCCACGTCCTCGGCCATCTGGGCATAGTCCATACCCTCGGCATGAGGAGAACGGCCATGATTGCGAAGATCCAGGGCGATCACACGGCGCTCGCCCGACCACTGTTTGACATGGGAGCGCCAGTTGTCGGCGCTACCCAGCAGGCCATGAACGATGACCAATGGCTCTCCCTGACCACCACTGTCCGTATATTCCAGGGAAACCGTCATAGCTGCACTCCTTTGAGCGATCGAAGGTTGGTAGAGAGCCGGTAGAACGTCGTGCTTCACGACACCAGCATAGTACTGAACGTGCCAGGCGGGGCGCGGAGCCAGGCAGCAAGCACAGCCAGAGCAAACCAGGGCGGGGCTAGATCGGGACCAGAGCAGAACCAGATCGTAACACCGGCCCAGCAGGCTCAACCGCCGGGGATCGAGGCCCTTATCAGCGTCCCTCTCCCCGAGCGACCTGCTCCGGCCAGACGTCCTGACTGCCGGTCACCGCCACCAGTCGCTGGCTCAGATAACGCAGCAGCACGCCGTACAGGGGCAGGAAAAAGACCAGACTGATCGCGAGCTTGATGGCGTAGTCGACCGCTGCGATTTCTGGCCAATGCTGCGCCATGAACGGGTCAGGGCCAGCCTCGAAGGCGATGGAGAAGAACGCCACGGTATCCACCAGATTACCGACCAGGGTCGAAGCCGCCGGCGCCACCCACCAGTGCTTGAGTCGCCGGAGCCGGTCGAAGACCTGCACGTCGAGCAATTGTCCAAGCAGGTAGGCCATGAAACTGGCCAGTGCGATCCGGGCGACGAACAGATCGAAACCATCGAAGGCGGCAAGGCCAGCGAAGCCGCCCTGCGGGAAGACCACCGAGACAACGTACGACACCACCAGTGCGGGCAGCATCACGCGCATCACGATGGCGCGCGCCGGCCCCTTGCCGAACAGGCGTACCGTCAGATCGGTGGCCAGGAAGATGAAGGGAAAGCTGAAAGCGCCCCAGGTCGTGTGCAAGCCAAACACCGTAAACGGCAACTGGACCAGGTAGTTGCTGGCGGCGATAACGACGATATGGAAAACGACCATCAACGCCAGCAGACGACGGCGCTGTTCGAAGGACAGAGTGAACATCATGATTCCTTTTTCGCAAGGGGTGAGGGAACCCTGGGAACAAACACAATACGGGTACAGGCACGCCCGGCTGCGATACCTCTGGAGGGCGCTGCGGCATGCCTGCTCAAGCAATACCTGGTGCTGTTTCGCCGTCGACTCGCCATCGTCTGCTCAGTGGCACACGACGACTGACGCGAATCGCACCGACCGGGCCGAGCCGGATGGCTCAGAATTCCAAGCCGGATGGCGCAAGATTTCGAGCCGTATGGCGATAAGTCTCACGCCACCGCGTGGGGTGCAAATTTGGCGGCAGAAATTATACGAGACAAGCCTGCGCCTTGCCAGCACTCCCTTGCTCGCCCCCTTCCCCTTTACCCACATGCCACCCCGGGTAGACGGGCAAAATCAGATAACTGCAGATCCAGGCACCAGATGTGCCATACAGGATACCTAGAGAAACCTGATATTGCACAATATTGTCAGTCTGCTAAATACAAATACAAGAAACAACGCGATGGACACACTTTGAAAAACTTATTATCTAATTCTGCCGAAACGGTCACAAACACGCGTTTAAGACGCGTTTACTTCAACAATGCGCTATTATTGAGAAGTTTCTTAATCACTAACGGAAAGAAAGGCTTCGGCTTTCATCCGCGACCAAATGAAAGGAGTCCTGCGCCCCGGACCAACACTATTCCGAGGAGCCGGATACGCCGAATCCGACTAGCGGATCTCTTCGATGAGGATGACAAGCCATCCATGCACAACACCTCGATCCCTATTGCCGTCCATCTCGGGTGGCGCCTAGCGCCACGACGTCCAACGGGTGAAATTCGTGTCAGTCACCGCTGCAAGGGAGAGTGCTGATGAACAGCTCACAACGTGTTGCCGGCCGCCTGCTTGAGGGTGGAGATGCCGTGGTAGACAGAGCGAGCGGCCTGCTGAAAGCCATCGCCAACGACAATCGCCTAAGAATCCTGTGTCTACTTGAAGGCAACGAGCTGTCCGTGACAGAGCTCAATCAACGCCTGAGCCTGAGCCAGTCGGCCCTATCCCAGCACCTTGCCATCCTCAGGCGAGCCGAGCTGGTCAGTACTCGGCGCTCCTCCCAGACCATCTACTACTCGCTGCAAGGCGACAGCGCGAGCATCATGATCGCCGCCATCGTCAAGATGAACGCAGCCAACGACGACTGAAGCGCGACCACAGACTCTGGTCAGGCGCTTCGTACCCGATAGCCCTCGCTGGAGGGCATCGGGCTCGCTCGATGGACAGAACGACACGGGCAGGCGGAGCTGGGGCGGCTCAGGTCAGGCAGTATTGCGATCCAATATTGCGATCCAATGTTATGAACCGCGACGCACGCTTCGCCTACCGATGCTCCCAGCCGGACGCATCGACACGCTCTTCCACCCGGTCGAGCGCCTGCTCGACCATGCCAGAGGCGGAAAAACCAAGACGCTCGGCCAGTGATGGCACCGCCGCAAGCCTCAGGCTCAGCACCTTGCCACGTTCCATCGCCTTGCTGAGATAAGCCTCGCTGGTGGTGACCTCATCCGCCAACCCTCTGGACACGGCCTCTTCTCCGTACCAGACCTCGCCGGTGGACACGGCGTCGATATCCACGCCGGAGCGGCGCTGGTCGACGTAGTCCTTGAACTTGGCATGGATGGCGTCGAGGTCCGCCTGCAGCTTGTCTCTGCCTTCCTCGGTGTTTTCGCCCAGCACGGTGAGCGTGCGCTTGTAGCGCCCGGCGGTCACCAGCTCCACATCGACGTCATGGCGCTTGAGCAGGCGGTGGACATTCGGGATCTGGGCCACCACCCCGATGGAGCCGATTACCGCAAACGGGGCCACCAGGATGCGGTGTGCGTTGCACGCCATCAGGTAGCCGCCGCTGGCCGCCACCTTGTCCACGCAGACCGTGGTCTTGAGGCCCCCCTCGGTGAGCCGGTGCAGTTCCGCCGCACCCTGCCCATAGGTGTGGACCAGGCCTCCGGGGCTCTCCAGCCGAATGACCACCTCGTCCCCTTCCTTAGCCACACCAAGCAGCAAGGACACTTCGCGAGCCAGGCGGTCCACGCCGCTGGCCTTGAGGTTTCCATGAAAATCGATCACCCAGGTGGTGGCGCTCGATGCCACGCCTTCGTCCTGCCTGGGGTTGGCATCCCGACGCCACGGCCAGCGCAGACGAGACCGCTTTTCTGTGCCTGTCCTGGCGTGTATCAAACGCTCACGCCACTGACGCTGACGCTGACCCAGGTCCTCGATCCTGAGTTGCTCCCTGGGTACACTGCCGCCACCCTTGGCCCGGGCAAGCACGATCAGCGCCAACAGCACGACCCCTGCCACCAGCAGCAGCTGAACAAAAAAGGTCAGGATCTCACCCAGCCAGTCTTCCATCGCTCTCTCCCTGTCAGCCGGCACAATTCTGCAAAGACCTGGACCTTGACGGTCATAGGCCCTGAACGGCGCCCGGCCTTGATTGAAACATTCGTTTGAAATACGCTGCCTGACAGCGACTCACACAACTGCAAGGAATTCTCATGTCACAGACACTCGATACGCTACGCTCTCGCTTCAATCCCGACGCTGCCCAGGGCATGCACGAGATCTTCCAGTTCCATTTCAGCGATACCGAGGATCACTATGTCGTCATCGACGATGGCGCACTGGACATCCAGCAGGGCGAGCACGAGGATCCCTCTGTCAGCCTGAGCATGAGCAGCGACACCCTCAAGGGCATCATGACCGGTGATATCAACGGCATGACAGCCTTCATGACCGGCAAGCTCAAGGCGACCGGCAATATCATGCTGGCGACCCGCCTGACCGAGCTGTTTCCCGAGAAGTGATGCTCAAATGGGCAGTGGCTCCTCCTCCCGGCGACTGCCCGTCAGGACCGACCGTCACGCACCTCGGACAGGTGCAACTCGATCAATTCCCGCGAGATCGAATAAAGCGGCGGCAACTGCGGTAGCTGCCGTGGCGAGAACCAGGCGGCGTCTTCGATCTCGTGGCCGTCGATCACGATGCGTCGGCTTGCCGCCTCGACCAGATAGCCCAGCATCAGGGAGTGGGGAAAAGGCCAGGCCTGACTGCGAATATAACGCAGCCGCCCCAGCTTCAGACCGACCTCCTCGTGGACCTCGCGATGCACCGCCTGCTCCGCCGACTCTCCCGGTTCGATGAATCCTGCCAGGGTGGAATAGCGTCCGGGTGGAAAACGCGGGCTACGAGCCAGCAACAGCGACTCCCCGTGGGTCACCAGGGTGATGATGCAGGGCGAGATGCGCGGATAATTGCGATGGCCGCAATTGTCGCAGTGCATCGCAAACTCGTGCTCCAGACGCCTCGCAGGGCTGCCGCAACGTCCGCAAAACCGGTGATTGCCCATCCAGGCACCCACCTGCAGCGCCGTTGACACCAGCCCGTACCATGACTCGGGCAACCTCGACAGCCAGCTACGGCCGTCTGGCCAGTCGGCGCCTGGGCTATCTTCAAGACGCAGCCCCACCGGCTCATCCGACCACCAGCACAACGGCTGAACACGCTCATCCCAGGGCTCGACCGGCCCCAGCGGCGTATTGTCCAGGCCAGGCGCCATACAGCCCTTCGACAGGCGAATGATACGCCCCGACTCGACACCTCTTGGCAGCTCCCGATGCAGCATCAGACACCGTCCTGCGTGGCGCTGCCGGCGCCGGCGTAGGCAGGGTCCAGGTCGTCCCAGCGGCACTCACCTGCCTTGCCACGCACCTTGTCGAGCTTGGCCAGATGGGCCGCCATCTCCTGCTCTGTCGGGCGTACCACGCTCAGCCGCCCCGGCTCCAATGACAGCCGACGCACCGAAAGCTCGCCGGGCACCGCCGCCTGCTGGTCGCTGTCGTTGCCCGCATCCAGGGTCAGGGCGGTCTGCCCACCGGTCATCGCCAGATAGACGTCTGCCAGGATCTCGGCATCGAGCAAGGCCCCGTGCAGCACGCGGTGACCATTGTCGATATCGTAGCGCTTGCAAAGGGCGTCGAGGCTGTTGCGCTGCCCCGGGTGCAGTCCCCGTGCCATGGTCAGGGTATCGAGGATACGACAGTGATCCTTGACGGGCCCTGCATATAGCTCGGGGTGGGTGGCCTTCAACAGCTTGAATTCGTGGTCGATGAAGCCGACATCGAAGGGCGCGTTATGGATGACCAGCTCGGCCCCGCGAATAAACTCCCAGAAGTCGGCCGCCACCTCGGCGAACACCGGCTCATTGGCGACCCGCTCGTTGGTGATGCCGTGGACACCGATCGCCTCGGCATCGATCTCACGCTCGGGGTTGATGTATTGGTGGTAGGAATTTCCGGTCAGACGCCGGTTTATCATCTCCACGGCGCCGATCTCGATGAGACGGTGGCCGTCGCGAGTCTCGATACCGGTGGTCTCGGTATCCAGTACAATCTGTCGCATTCTGGGTCCCTGAAGTCGGATGGGCTGTGGGGTGTGGGCCGACGGCGTCAGGCGCCTTCCAGCAACTCGTCGATGGCCTCGTTGACCAGGGCGTCGGCGGCCTCGTTTCCAGGGTGGCCGCTGTGCCCCTTGACCCAATGCCAGCTGACCTGGTGTCGGCGTGTCTGCTCATGCAGCTCGCGCCACAGATCGGCGTTCTTCACCGGCTGCCTGGAAGCCGTCTTCCAGCCACGCTTGATCCAGCCATGGATCCATTCGGTGATGCCCTTGCGCAGATACTCGGAATCGGTCCAGAGATCCACGTGACACTCGCGCTTGAGCGTCTTCAGCGCCATTATCGCGGCGGTCAGCTCCATTCGGTTGTTGGTGGTATCACGCTCGGCGCCCTTGAGCGACTTGCGGTGATCCCCGCTTTCCAGCAGCGCTCCCCAGCCGCCGGGTCCGGGATTGCCGCGGCAACCCCCGTCGGTGTAAATGGTCACGACAGGGAGTGAATCGGGAGTGGTCAACGCATTGCTACCTTCTTCTGCTTGGGGGTCTGCCGCACACTGGGCTCGAGCCTGGTGGTGCCGAGTGCGGTGTTACCGACCGGCAAGCCGAACAGTGGGCGTTTTCCCTGGGTACAGGCCAGCTGCGAGCGGCAGCGAGCCTGGATGATATAACAATCGCCCAGGGGCAGGTTGTGGCGCCGGCCAAGGGTCTCCAGCATGCCATTGCCACCGGCGAGCCCCGGCAGGCGAAATCGGCAGTAGTCTACCCGTTCGATCTCGAAGTCGACAAACTGAAGCCAGTCCTTCATCGTCCGCGGCGTTCGCCATACACCCTGTCCCGGCAGCTGCCGCCGGCGGCGAGGCCGAACCCTCATCAAGCCCGACGATGACAGCGGGGACCAGCCGAGCAGCACCAGTCGCCCCTGCGGCGAGACCACCCGGGCGGCCTCCTGCAGAAGCTGGTGGGGGTGGGACACCACCTCCAGCAAGTGATTGAGCACCACCACGTCCATCGCTCCGTCGGGCAGTGCCAAGCGCTCAGGGCGGCAAACCAGCGTGCTGGAACTTTCCGCCAGCTCCCTGGTCGGAGACCACCGTATCCAGTGGCGCACCGCGCTCATGTCGGCCAATGGCTCGGCCAGTGACATTTCAAGACCGTGCTGGCCGCACCAGCGTTCGGCCAGCGGGCCCAGGCAGGCTCGCTCGGAACGCCGCACGGCGCATCCGCTGTCGCTGGACCAATAGCGTCGAGCGTGCCGCACCAGGCACGCGAGCTCCATCGGCTCCGACGCATTTGACATAGTCGACCTGTGCCTCCAAAGTGTCTGATTTTGCAAGGCGAAAAAACGAAGTTTACTGAAGTCTGCGCCGGCCGCCCAGCTAGATGCTGCCCGCTCAAGGCTCGCTCCGAGGACCCTGCCGACCATGTTAAGCGTGACACCGATTCCAGCCTTTAGCGACAACTATATCTGGCTGCTGCGCCAGGATTCGAGTCAAGAGGTCTGCGTCGTGGATCCCGGTGACGCCGAGCCTGTTCTGCGCTTTCTCGAACGTGAAGGGCTGAGCCTGGGCTGCATCCTGCTGACCCATCACCACCATGACCACACCGGCGGCGTTGCCGAACTGATCCAGCGCTATTCGCCCCGGGTGATCGGGCCGGATAACCCCGAGATCGCAGGCGTCGACGAGATCGTGCGTGACGGTGACGAGTTTCGCGTCATGGGCCGCCTGTTCGAGGTGATGGCGGTGCCTGGGCACACCCTGGACCATCTGGCCTTCTTTACCGCAGGCATCCCGCCGCTGCTGTTCTGTGGGGACACCCTGTTCAGCGGTGGCTGCGGACGCCTGTTCGAAGGTACCCCGGAGCAGATGAAGGGGTCCCTCGACCGACTGAATTCCCTGCCGGCGGATACACTGGTATTCTCCGCGCACGAATATACATTGGCTAACCTCGCTTTTGCGAAGGCGGCCAACCCCGGCAACCCCGACGTTGCCACCGCCTTCGACGAATGTCAGAAGGCACGAGATCTGGACCGACCCACGCTGCCTACAACGATGGAACGTGAGCGCCGCATCAATCCCTTCCTTCGTTGCGATGATGAAGATGTCAAGCGCGCTGCCTCAGCCCATGGGTCGACCGATAGCACGGACGCCACCTTTGCCACGCTAAGAGCCTGGAAGGATTCCTTCTGAACGGCTCGGCGTCCTGAACCATCGTCCCACAGGACGCCCGCGATAAGCATCGCGGGCCAGGAGTTTCTGTACGCATGACATTTCACACGACCCGTAGACGACTTCTTGGCGCGGCCAGCAGTCTGGCCCTCCTTGGCTCGTTGATGGCCGGTGCCTATACATCCCAGGCCTCGCCACTCCCCCCCGGTGGCGCCATGCCATATGGCGGAACCAGCGCTGACGCAAGCGCCGCGCCTTCGCATCAACACCTGACTCGCCACTTCTGGGATGCCCTGGAACTCGAGCCGCAGGATGCCTGGACAAGTCTGCGGGCGGATTTCCAGTGGCAGGACCAGCCGGTCAATGCCCGCGTGCAGGAATGGATCGACTACTACCAGGACAGTCCCCATAACGTGGCGGAGATCACCGAGCGCGCCCGCCCCTGGCTCGCCTGGATCACCCAGCAGGTCGAATCACGTGGTCTGCCGGGCGAGATCGCGCTGATCCCCTTCGTCGAGAGCTCCTTCGATCCCAAGGCACGTAGCCACTTTGGCGCCGTCGGACTGTGGCAGATCATGCCGCGTACCGGTGACGCCCTCGGCCTCAAGCGCAATGGTGCCTGGGATGGCCGCAATGATGTCGTGGCCTCCACCCGCGCCGCCCTGGACTACATCGAGATGCAGGCGGATCAGTGGTACGAGGGCGACCTTCAGTTGTCACTCGCGGCATACAACGCCGGCGCCGGCACCGTCAACAATGCCCGCCGTGCGGCACAGGCTCGCGGACTCGCAGGCGACTACTGGGATCTCAACCTGCCCTCGGAGACCATGGCGTACGTGCCGAAGCTGATGGCCATCTCGCGGATCATCAATGATCCCGAGCGCTATGGCGTCAACCTTCCGGAGATCAGCGGCTCGGCGGCCTTTGCCAAGGTCTCGGTCACCGCACCGATCTCGTTGAACAAGGCAGCCGCTCTGGCCGGAGTGACCACCCACGAGCTGAGCGAACTGAACCCCGGACTCAAGTCGCGCAACGTCAACCCGCGTCACACCCGTCAGATTCTGGTGCCGGCAGAGAGCGCCGCCACCCTGCGCAATGCCTTGAGCAACCTGGGGCAGATCGAAGTGGCCAGCGCCTCCGACGAGACCCATGTCGTCGAGAGCGGAGACACCTTGAACCGCATCGCCATGCTTCATTCCATCTCGCCTCGGGACCTGGCACGCTGGAATGGCATCGACAACCCGCAGGCTCTTCAACCCGGTCAGCAACTGACACTTTCCGGTCGGTAAAGCGGGCGCCACGGTGGCGCCCCTCAGGACAAGGACTCCACCGCCATGCGACAGGTGGCAATTGGCGCCTGCCTGCTGGGCGCCCTGCTGGCGACCGCCAGCGAGGCCGCAGACGTTTCCAGCGTGCCCACCGTGCACGCCCTTCCGCTCTATGGTGAGCCGGCCCTGCCGGCTGACTTTCGCCACTTTCCCCATGCCAATCCTGATGCTCCGTCAGGCGGTGATTTGATTCGCGCCGCCCAGGGCAGCTTCGATTCGACCAATCCGTTTATTGTTCGTGGCACGCCAGCCTCTGGCCTTACACAGATCTACGACACCCTGCTCGAATCGAACCCGGGAGAGCCCTTCACCATGTATGGGCTCCTGGCCGAGGGTATCCGCCTGGACCCCGAACGGCGCTGGGTCGAGTTCGACCTGCGCCCCGAAGCGCGCTTCCATGACGGCGAACCCATGGACGCCCAGGACGTGGTATTCAGCTTCGAGACGCTGACCACCAAGGGGCAGCCCTTCTACCGCGCCTACTACAGCGATGTCGACAGCGTCACCGCCATCGACAGCGACACCGTGCACTTCGACCTCGGTGACAGCGAAAGCCGTGAACTGCCGCTGATCCTGGGCCAGATGCCGATCCTGCCCGAGCACTACTGGCGTGATCGCGACTTCGAGGCGGTGACCCGCGATTCGCTGCTCGGCTCCGGCCCCTATCGGATCGCCGAGGTCGATCCGGGCCGCCGCATCGTCTACGAGCGCGTCGACGACTACTGGGGTAGCGAGGTACCGGTCAACGTCGGCCGACACAATATCGGACGGCTGATCTACGACTACTATCGCGACCAGACGGTGGCACTGGAGGCCTTCAAGGCCGGCAATCTCGACTTCCGCCTCGAGAATTCCGCGAGCAACTGGGCCACGGCCTACGAATTCCCGGCGCGCGAGCAGGGCTTTGTCAGGCAGCTTCAGGTCCATGACGGCCAGCCCGCCGGCATGCAGGCCTACGTCATGAACCTGCGCAAGGCCAAGTTTCAGGATCGCCGCGTGCGCGAGGCGATCACTCTTGCCTTCGACTTCCCGTGGCTGAACAGAAACCTGTTCTACGACGCCTATGCGCGCACCGACAGCTACTTCGAGAATTCCGAGATGGAAGCCACCGGCTTGCCGTCCGAAGACGAGCTGGCAATGCTCAAGCCCTTCCGCGACCAGCTGCCGGAGAGCGTCTTCAGCGAGCCACTGCCGATGCAGCAGCCCCAGGAGATGCGTCCACGCCTGAGGAAGGCCCTGGAACTCCTGCGTGAGGCCGGCTACGAGGCCCGTGACGGGGTAATGATCGACCCCGAGAATGGCGAGCCACTGCACGTCGAGATCCTGCTTTACAGCACCCAGTTCGAGCGCATCGCCCAACCGCTGCTGCGAAGGCTGGCCCGACTGGGGGTGCAGGGCAATATCCGTACCGTCGACGTCAATCAGTACCTCAATCGTCTGCGCAGCTTCGACTTCGACATGGTGGTGGGCAGCTTTCCGCAGTCCTTGAGTCCCGGCAATGAACAGCGTGAGTTCTGGGGCAGCGAGTATGCCGAACGCCCCCAGAGCCGGAATCTGATCGGCCTTCAGGATCCCGTCATCGACGCTCTGGTCGATCGCCTGATCGCCGCCGACTCGCGCCAGGCACTGGACACCGCCGCCCAGGCGCTGGACAGAGTGCTGCGCTGGGGCTTCTACGTGGTCCCGCAGTTCCATCTGGCCGCCCACCGCATCGCGGTGTGGGACAAGTTTGCCTGGCAGGAGCCCTTCCCCGAGTACACGCTGGACCTGAGCGCCTGGTGGGTAGACCCTGAACGCGAGGCGGTCATCGAGGATCGTCAGCGTAGCCGTTGATTCAACGGCGGCCCAAGGGCGCCGTGCTGTGGTAAGAAGGTCAAAGATTCAGAGGGCAGGCGCACGTGTCCAGCCCGAACGGCAGGCCCGACCACACCGGCGGCCCTGATACAGAAAATGTTTCTGGTGGTGCGAAGCGTCGTGCGAAACGACGCTTCGCCTTGGCAAACCCAATCCTCAAGGAAATGCCGTGGGTGCCTACGTACTGCGCCGTCTGCTGCTGATGATCCCCACCCTGCTGGGGATCATGCTGCTCAACTTCATCATCGTCCAGGCCGCGCCGGGCGGGCCCATCGACCAGTTGCTGGCACGTTTCGAGGGCTTTTCCAGCGAGGCCAGTACCCGCCTGCAGGGCGGTGGCGGCGAGACCATCGATAGCGGCGAGTCTCGCGGCAGCCGCGGGATCCCCGAGCAGTTCATCACCCAGCTTGAGCAGCAGTTCGGCTTCGACAAGCCGGCCCATGAACGCTTTATCGACATGATGGTGGACTACGCCACCTTCGACTTCGGCGTGAGCTTCTTTCGCGGCGAGGCGGTCACCACCCTGATGTTCGAGCGACTTCCGGTGTCGATCTCGCTAGGTCTGTGGACGACCCTGCTGGTGTATCTGGTGTCGATCCCGTTGGGTGTACGCAAGGCCCTGAGACACGGCTCCGCCTTCGATGTCTGGACCTCCGGCCTGGTCATCGTCGGCTACGCCATTCCCGGCTTCCTGTTCGCTATCCTGCTGATCGTGCTGTTCGCCGGCGGCAGCTACTTCGACGTCTTCCCGCTGCGAGGGCTGACGTCACCGGATTTCTCCGAGCTCAGCGCCTGGGGCAAGGTCAAGGACTACCTGTGGCATATAGTGCTGCCGGTCAGCGCCTCGGCCATCGGCAGCTTCGCCACCCTGACCATGCTGACCAAGAACAGCTTTCTCGACGAGATCCACCGCCAGTACGTGCTGACCGCCCGGGCCAAGGGTGCCAGCGACAGGCGGGTGCTCTATGGCCACGTCTTCCGCAACGCCATGCTGATCATCATTGCAGGGATGCCGTCGGCGCTGATAGGGATCTTCTTCACCGGCTCGCTGTTGATCGAGGTGATCTTCTCGCTCAACGGGCTGGGCCTGCTCGGCTTCGAGGCGGTCATGCAGCGTGACTATCCGGTGATCTTCGGCACCCTCTACCTCTACACCCTGATCGGCCTGATACTCAAACTGGTATCCGACCTGACGTACGTCTGGGTGGATCCGCGCATCGACTTCGAGACACGGGAATCCTGATCGTGCCTAGCCTTTCTCCCATCACCCGCCGTCGCCTCGCCGTCTTTCGCCACCAGCGCCGTGCCTGGTGGTCACTGTGGGCCTTCGGCCTTCTGTTCGTGCTCAGCCTGGGGGCCGAACTCATCGCCAATGACAAGCCACTGCTGGTGCAGTATCAGCAGCAATGGTACTTCCCGATGCTGGTCGACTATCCGGATACCGTCTTCGACGGCTTTCTGCCGACCGCGGCGGACTATCACGATGACTTTACCCGCAACGCCATCGAGTCGGATGGCTGGATGCTGTGGGCGCCGATTCCGTTCTCTTACGACACCCTGGACGAGTATCTCGACCACCCTGCGCCGTCACCCCCGGATGGCCGCCATTGGCTGGGTACCGATGACCAGGGACGTGACGTGCTGGCGCGGGTGATCTACGGCTTTCGCCTGTCGGTGATCTTTGCTCTGGTGCTGACCGCCGGATCGCTGGTGCTGGGGGTGCTGGCCGGTGGCGTGCAGGGCTATTTCGGCGGCAAGGTCGACCTGATCGGCCAGCGCCTGACCGAGATATGGTCGGGGTTGCCGGTGCTGTTCCTGCTGATCATCCTGGCCAGCCTGGTGGAACCCAATCTGTGGTGGCTGCTCGGGATCATGCTGCTGTTTTCCTGGCTCGGACTGGTGGATATCGTGCGTGCCGAGTTTCTGCGCGCGCGCAATCTGGAGTACGTACGGGCGGCCAAGGCCATGGGGCTGCCGTCGCATCTGATCATGTGGCGCCATGTGCTGCCCAACGCCATGGTGGCGACCCTGACCTTCATACCCTTCCTCTTCACCGGCGCCATCACCACCCTCACGGCGCTGGATTTTCTCGGGTTCGGGCTGCCGCCAGGTTCGCCTTCCCTTGGCGAGCTGGTGGCCCAGGGCAAGAACAACCTCCAGGCGCCATGGCTTGGGATTACCGCCTTCATGACCCTGGCGGTCATGCTGTCGCTGCTGGTATTTATCGGCGAGGGGATCCGCGACGCCTTCGATCCGCGCCACGTCCAAAGCGCCAGCGGCAACACGACACCGCAAGGAAGCCCCGCGCATGAACAATGACACCCTGCTGTCGCTGGATCGGCTGTCGATCGGCTTCGGCGACACCACCGTGGTCAAGGAACTGTCGCTGGACGTCAGGCGCGGAGAGACCCTGGCGCTGGTGGGTGAGTCGGGGTCCGGCAAGTCGGTCACCGCGCTTGGCGCGCTCAACCTGCTGCCGCCCAACGCCACAATCAAAGGCGGTAGATGGCTCGGCGACACCGACCTGTCGCGGCTGACGCCGCGCAAATGGCAGGGGCTGCTCGGCAACCGCGTCGGTTTCGTGTTTCAGGAGCCGATGACCTCGCTCAATCCGCTGCACACCATCGGACGACAGCTGGCGGAGACCCTGCGCCTGCACCAGGGCCTGCGAGGCCGCGGGGCTCGCCACCGCTGCCGCGAGCTGCTGGAACAGGTAAAACTGCCGCGAGCCGAGGAACTGCTCGATGCCTGGCCCCACCAGCTGTCCGGCGGGCAGCGTCAGCGGGTAATGATCGCCATGGCCATCGCCAACCAGCCTGAGCTGCTGGTGGCCGATGAACCCACCACCGCCCTGGACGTGACCGTACAGCAGGAGGTGCTCGCCCTGCTGGCCGAGCTGCGTGATCACCACGGCATGGGCATGCTGTTCATCACCCACGACCTGAATCTGGTGCGTCGACACGCCGACCGTGTGTGTGTCATGCGTCATGGCGAGCACCAGGAAACCGGGACCGTCGAGCGGGTCTTCCAATCGCCCCAGAGCGCCCACGCGCGGGAATTGCTGGACGCCGAGCCGCAAGGTGTCCCGGCCCCCTGTGGCGATGCCCCGACCCTGATCGAGGCCCGCCAGCTAAGCGTCACCTTCGAACGACGCCGACGCCTGTTCCAGCGTCGCCAGCCTGGCTTCGAGGCGCTGGCTCCGCTGGACTTGCACATCGCCGCCGGCGAGACCCTGGGCGTGGTCGGCGAATCGGGATCCGGCAAGACCACCCTGGCCTCCGCTCTGCTGCGCCTGAACCAGGCCAAGGGAGTCATCGACTTCGCCGGCGCCAGGCTGGATCAGCTATCGGGCAAGGCACTGCGCCAGCAGCGCAGAAATCTGCAGATCGTGTTCCAGGACCCCTACGGCTCTCTCTCTCCGCGAATGCCGGTGGCGGATATCATCAGCGAGGGACTTCGCTATCATCAGCCTGAGCTTTCCGAGCAGGAAGTCAGCGCTCGGGTCCGTGCGACCTTGCGTGAGGTGGAACTCCCGGAACACGTCGCCCAACGCTATCCCCACGAGTTCTCCGGCGGCCAGCGCCAACGCATCGCGGTGGCCCGAGCGATCATCCTCGAGCCGCGCCTGATCGTACTCGATGAACCGACCTCGGCACTGGACAGGACAGTGCAGAAACAACTGATCGCCCTGCTCAGGGACCTCCAGGCGCGGCGCGGACTGAGCTATCTGTTCATCAGCCACGACCTGGCGGTGGTGCGCGCCATGGCCCATAGGGTGATGGTGCTGAAGGAAGGCCGTCTGATCGAACAGGGGCCCTGCATGGACGTACTTTCCCGGCCGGCCGATCCCTACACCAGGGCTCTGGTCAAGGCAGCGGGGCTTGTGCCCCAGGGTTGAAGCAAGGCTGACAGGAGGTGTCCCGACAGGGGGCGGTAGAAGGCATGGCATCCGAGCGCGGTTGCAGCCAAATGCGCTCCATGGCGGTTCATGCCGGTTCATGCCGGTACTGGGGCCGTCCAGGCCCCAAACGTTTATTCTTTCGACTATGCCGTCGAATGTTGTTATTGCCACCTCGTTCTATACTGGCCGGGTTACCGTCCATAGGTCTCGCCATGTTCCGCTGCATCACGCTTCTTGTACTCGCCCTGCTCTGGCTGCCCGGCAGTCAGGTACTGGCTGGCGAGCTCGCGTTGAATGATGACTGGCAATATCGTTGGGGGGACTCGCCCCGCACTCCTGACGGAGAGTTTGAGTGGCTCACCGCCGCTGAAGGGGAATGGAAGTCCCTGGAGGGCATCGGCAATCCCCCTGGTCGTGACGGTCGCGACAGCCTCTGGCTGCGTCGGGAGCTACCCGCCGGTGACTGGCTTCAGCCGGCGCTGTTCGTCTCAAGCCTCAACCTGGTGGCCGAAGCCTACGTCGATGGGCAACACGTCTATCGCCACGGTCAGCTCGAAGGACCGGACGCCGGGGCCTTCGCCGGCTGGACCTGGCACGCCATCGAGCTGCCCTCGCCCACCCAGGGCAAGACCCTTTACCTGCGCCTGAAGTCGTCCTACAAGGACATCGGGCTTTGGGGCAAGGTCGTGATCATGGAACAGTCACGGATACTGCCCTCGATTCTCGAGGCCACCAAGGGCGAACTAGTGATCGCGCTTGCCTGCCTGATCGTCGCAGCCCTGGCGCTCGTGTTGATCCTGACCCAGCCCGAACGCTGGCGGCTGGGTAGCCTCGGGCTCTTCTCGCTGGCGGTCGGACTCATGGTGCTGGCCGAGAGCGACGCCAGCCAACTGATCGTGTTCGCGCCCCTGGCATGGGACTATGTGGCCGCCATCGCCTATTTTTCGTTGCCGGTGGCCATGGCGCTGATCCTCGAGCACTGGTTTCCGCAGATCCCGCGACAGGGCATGCGACGTCTGTGGCTAGGCTTGCTGGCCTACGCCATCATCGCCCCGGCGCTGGCGATGCTGGACGTGGTATCGCTTCCTCCGACCTTTCCCTTGTTCGACCTGATACTGCTCGGGGCGCTGGCCTATATGGCACGCTGGCTGTTTCGCTATCGACGAGAGTTCGACAGCGACCAACGCCTGATCGTCGCGAGCTACGCCATCTTTGCTGCCATCGCCATCACCGACATGCTGGTGGCCCACGGCCTGGTGGGCTGGATCAGTGTACCGGTGCATCTTGGTGCCCTGGCCTTCATCGTCGCCATGATCGTCATCTCCACGCGCCACTATGCTCGCTCCCAACGCCAGTTGCAGCGACTCAACGATCACCTCGAGCAAGAGGTGGCCGAGCGTACCCGGCAACTGGAAAGCCTCGCAGAACAGGAGAGACAACGTGCCCTGGTGCTGGCCACCGAACACCACAAGACCCAGCGACTGGCCAGTCTGATCGACACGCTGCAGGCATGCACCAGCCTCGAGGAAGCGCTATGCCTGACCCAGCGGGCCATGCCGGAGATACTGGAACCGATGCAGGGCGCCTTCTACCGGCCTCAGGATCAGCCGGACAACATGACGCTGGAACTGTTCTGGCCCACCACCTATCGCCCCCCGGCTTGGCTGGACACCACCGCGATTCCGCCGCTTCGAACGCGCACGGAAGAAAGCCTGCCCGCCCTGGACGACCTGCTCACGATCTCCACCAGGAGGCCGCCCTCGGACCCTTCGGCACCTTCCCCTGCCGACAACCTGCCTCACTGGATCTTTCCGTTGGACTTGACCGGCCCGGATCGCCAGCACCGCCGACTGGGCGTGATCTGCGTCGTGCCCGACGGGCCACTGGTCAAGCGCCCGCAGTACTGGGATCGCACCCGCAGCTTCATCGAACTCGGCGTCAGCCGCCTGGCCCTGGTATTGTCGAGCATCGCCCTGCAGGAAGAACTATCGGCGCTATCCTATCGCGATGATCTGACCGGACTGCACAATCGTCGCTACTTCGATGAGCTTTTTGCCCACGAGACGGCTATTTCGTTGCGCAAGAAGAGCCCCTTGGCGGTGGTCATCCTGGACATCGACCACTTCAAGAAATTCAATGACCGCTATGGTCATGCGGCGGGTGACACGGTGCTTGAAGGGGTCGGCAGAATGCTGGCCAACAGCTTTCGTGACATCGACGTGGTCTGTCGCTTTGGTGGAGAGGAGTTCGTCGTGCTGCTGCCCGGCGCCGAGGCCGACGACGCTCATCATCGCATGCAGCGCATGTGCCACGCCCTGGCCAGCGCGAGCTTCCGCCACGAGGGCCAGAGCCTGGGTACCGTATCGGTATCCTGCGGCATCGCCAGCTTCCCGGCTACCAGCGACGATCCGAGCTGCCTGCTGGCGATGGCAGACAGCGCCCTGTATCGGGCCAAGCACGCAGGCCGGGCGCGCATCGCACTCGCCACGCCTCACGAGAACGGCTAGCCGGCTGGGGAGCCCTGAAGCACATTAGCGACAGCGCCCGGCCCCGCGCAGTCAAACCAGCGCTGTTAAAACAGCTCGCGTTCCTCGGCTGTCAATTCACGCCATTGGCCGGGTTCGAGTGACGCATCCAGTGTCAAGGGGCCGATCGTGTGGCGATGCAGCGTTTCGACATGGTTGCCGATGGCGGCGAACATGCGACGGACCTGATGATAACGCCCTTCGACGATGGCGAGTTCGACCTCCCTCGGCCCGTGACAGGTCAGGGTAGCGGGACGCGTCGGGGTCTCCTCGCCCTCCAGCATGATGCCCTCGGCAAAACGCGCGACGGCCTCGTCAGGGTCGTCCAGGTCCCGTGCCAGCAGTGCCTGGTATATCTTGGCGCTGCGATGACGAGGCGAGGTGATGCGGTGGGACCACTGGCCATCGTCGCTCAACAACAGCAAGCCAGTGGTGTCGACGTCCAGCCGCCCTACCGGCTGCAGACGCTCGGCCTTGGGCAGATCGATCAGGTCAACCGCCCGCGGATAGAGTCCCCGTCTGGCCGTGCACTCCACCCCGACGGGCTTGTGCAGCATGATGTAACGAAGTCCAACCAGCTCAAGAAGTCGTCCCTCCCAGCGCACCTCGTCATCACTCGCCACATGTCGCGCAGCCTTCTTTTCAAGCTCGCCGTTGACCGTTACCTCCCCGCGCACCAGGGCCCGCTTGGCCAGGCTGCGCGTCAGGTCGGTGGTCTCGCTGAGAAAGCGGTCAAGGCGCATCAGTTGGCCTCGTCATCGGCGAGTTGAAAGGCATCGGCATCCTGCCATGCCGGGAACTTCTCCCGGAACGCCGCCAATTCGTCGCGGTCGAGCACTCCGGTCTTGATAAAGGGCTCATCACGCGCCTCGTCGATCAGCGCCTCACCCTTGGCATCGATCAACATGGAGTCACCCGAGTAGGCGAGGCCTTTGGCGTCCTCACCGACGCGGTTGACACCGATCACCGGGGCCAGGTTCTCGATGGCACGCGCCTGCAGCAGTGTGCGCCAGGGATGGCGCCTCGGCGCCGGCCAGTTGGCAACACATAGAAGGGCGTCATATTCGAAGTGGGTCGATGGGTTCTGGCGTTGACGCAGCCATACCGGAAAGCGCAGGTCGTAGCAGACGCTCAGCAGGATGCGGAAGCCATTGAGCTCGACGATCACGCGCTCACGACCCATGTCGTAGCGTTCATGCTCGCCTGCCATGCGGAAGAGATGGCGCTTGTCATACCAGCTGATGTCGCCGTCCGGTCGCGCCCAGACCAGGCGGTTGAAGTACTCGCCCTGCTCCTCGATGGCCACGCTGCCGGTAACCACGCAGCCTCGTTGGCGAGCCTGATCCACAAGCCATGCCACCACGCTGCTGTCCGCCATGGGCTGGGCCATCTCGCGTGAGTTCATGGTGAACCCGGTGGCGAACATTTCCGGCAGCACGATCAGGTCGGTATCGTTGGCGCCCAGGTCCGCCAGGCTGTCCTCCAGCATCCGGCAGTTGGACTCGGGATCTTCCCAGTGAAGGTTGCACTGGACAAGCGTCGTACGCAGCTGTGTCATGGTAATCTCATCAATTGACGTCGTCCCCCTAGCCTAAACGACACAGCGCCTTGTCGCAGCAGGTGGCAACGGTCGAATGCCCCAGGCCCCGGAAAACCCCACCGTCATCCGGCCTGACGCGACGCGGCGATCAGCTCAACCTTCGCTATCAACATCGATACCAACGTCGACACCAACTTCGGCACCAACTCTGAACGGGAATTCGCGGCATGAAAGGACTCTCCACTCCCTCGGCCCAGGGCGTCGCCTTTGCGCTGCTGGCTTATGGCACCTGGGGTGGATTTCCCCTTTTCTTCGCATTGTTCGACGGCGTGGGTGCACTCGAGATACTCGCCCATCGCGTCATCTGGTCGTGCCTGTTTCTGGCACTGGTCATCAGTCTGCTCAAGCGCTGGTCGGTCATCGCCAATATTCGCCAGGCACCTCGGCAACTGCTGCCGGCGCTCGCCTGCGCTCTGCTCATCGGCGCCAACTGGGGCCTTTATATCTACTCGGTAGAGACTCACCGGGTGCTGCAGGCGAGCCTGGGCTATTTCATGACACCGCTGGTCAACGTGGCGCTGGGCGTGGTGGTGCTCAAGGAACGCGTCGCGCCGACGCAGCGCCTGGCCATTGGCCTTGCCCTCGGTGCCATCGTGCTGCAGCTATTCCAGTTGGGCACCTTGCCCTGGCTGAGCCTGTGCCTGGCGGTGTCTTTCGGCACTTACGGACTGCTGCGCAAGCAGCTTGCGCTGGACGGGCTGTCGGGCCTGTTCATCGAAACGCTGCTGCTCCTTCCACTGGCGCTGCTGCTGATACAACAGCTGCCGGTCAGCCACTTCGACGGGGCGCTATTCTTCACCGCCCCCTACAGCGCCGCGCTGCTGATGGCGTCCGGGGTGCTGACGGCCCTGCCGCTGCTGGCCTTTGCCGGCGCTGCGCGCCGGCTGACCCTCGGTACTCTGGGATTTCTGATGTACATCAATCCGACACTGCAGTTTCTGATTGCGTTGTGGGTGTTCAATGAGCCCCTGGCGGTCGAGCAGCTTACTACCTTCGTGCTGATCTGGATCGCGCTGGCGCTCTACTCCTGGTCGAGCCTGCGTCAGCAGCGCCGAGTGCCCACCTGACGCAGTACCGTCGTCGGCATCGGGCCCGCTGGCTTCTCGCCATAGACCGCGACCAGATCCTCCAGCTCCATCGGTGGCGCAAAGAAGTAGCCCTGCCCTTCCTGGACCCCCAGGGTGATCAGCCAACTTGCGTCCTCGACGGTCTCGACGCCTTCCGCCACCACCGTCAGTTCCATGCGATGGCAGAGTCCCACCAGCGCCGCATAAGCCTGACGCGCCTGATCGAAACGCCGCGCGGCGTGAAGTAATGAATAATCCAGCTTGATCGCCGCCAAGGGCAGGCGCTGAAGCAGGTTGAAGGCCGTGTAGCCGCTACCGAAGTCGTCCAGGGCGACGCCAATACCGCGTTCGTGGAGCCGCCTCATCTGTCGCTGAACCCGCTCGACGTCATCGACATGCTCGTGCTCCACCAGTTCGAGTGCCAGGCAGCGTGGAGGCAGCCGACGTCGCGCCAGTTCGGTCACCATGAAATCGGGGAAGTCATCGGCCACGAGCGTCGAAAGGTGGACATTGACCGAGACGGTACCGAGCCAGGCCGCGCCTCGCAGTTCCATCAGCCAGTCGAGGGTGCGGCCGATCACCCAACGATCGAAACGCTCCGCCAGGCCGAGCATCAGAATGACCGGAAGAAACTCCGGTGGCGGAATATTGCCCGCGTCGGGATGACACCAGCGGATCAACACCTCGGCGCCGACCAGGGTTCTGCTCGAGGGCGCCATCTTGGGTTGGGCCACCAGACGCCATTGATTGCCGGGATTCTCGATCAGCAGACTGACCTGCCGACACAGCCAACGCAGCTGAGTCTCGTGATAGGGACCCGCCGCGGTCACCCTGAGCACCGGACGTACCCAACCTTCGCTTTCCAGCCGCTGCACCCCCTCTTCCAGCGAAGCCAGACAGTTGCTCAGGTCCGTGGAATGTCCGGGCACCACCACCACACTGGCATGCCAGCGCAGGACCCGTGCGCTGTCGCGCTGCTGAAACTGCCCCACCAGGGCCAGGTAGCTATCGAGCTGGGATTCCACGTCGGGTCCGTGGGCCTGGGCAGGGACCATGCCGATCAGCTGCTCTTCGCCCCCCAGATACAGCCGCCAGCCCTTGGGGAGATGCGCCTTGAAGACGTCGATACTGATCCGTAGAAGACCCTCGAGACTGCCGCTGCCGAAGCGCCTGCGATAGCTCCTGAGTTCGGGTGAGACCAGCACAAACAGCCACTCCACCTCCTCGCATCGACTGCCTCGATAGTCGCTTACCAACGCCAGCCTGGTAGGCAGACCAAAGCGCTGATCGACCATCAACTTGCGACGAAGACGTCGCGACCTGTTGCGCGCCACCAGCAAGGCCCCCACGCCCAGAAGCGAGCCAACCGCCACCACCGACACTCCGTACAACGCCTGACGATACTCCCGCGCGACCTGCTCCAGCCGCCCGCGAACGCCGATCCACTGGAACGGGAGGTTGTCATGGCCCTCGAACAGACGGTACCAGCGAGCATCGATCAGGTGACGCTGGGCCATCACCGAGGAACTGGCCGGTACCAGGTCAAAGGCTGGCGTCAGCGCCAGTTCCACGGCGGCGTGGGCAAGGAAGTCGACATCGAGAATCGCCCCGCCGGCACAGCCTATCGCCATCTGGAATTCGAAATGGCAGAACACCGGATAGCCCTGGGCGGCCAGCGCTTCCAGTCGATGGGCGGTACTTCCCGCCCCTTCGGACCAACCGGAGTCCTGCCCCCCTTGCATGTACAGTCGAGTACCCGGCGGGCTTCGCGACAATCGCTCGATCACCTCTTCCGGGGTCCAGCCAGTGACCACATCGACCAGGGTCACATCGGCGACACTGCCGATCACCTCCACCATGTCATCGACGACATTGAAGGCGTGTTCGGAGTCTTCGGCCAGCAGCATCAAAGGCACCGGTGAGCCAAAGGTTTCCACCAGCATATTGAGCGACTGCGCCATGACCGGGTAGGACTTGAGCAGTTTCACTCCAAGCGCCTGGGCCTGCTCCCTGAAGCGGTCATCATTGAGTCCGAGTGCCACCACCTTGCGCGGCCAGGGGAGCTCGTCACGATACTCCAGATAGAAGGCCATGGCGGGGTCATCGGCAATGATCAGACTGCCGCTTTCATTCAAGGTGCTGGCGGTCAATCGCTGGAGCAGGGCCTCATGGGCCAGCGGCCGCGCCAGGCGCAGCGCATCGACATACTCCACCAGCAGTTGTCGGTCTGCGCTGGCTTCGTGACGAAAACGCGCCTCGACACTGCTGACCACATCGTCATTCCAGCGGTACCCCTGGTGGTAAGAGGTCAACAGTGTCAGTGAAGCACCCTGCGACTCGTCCAGTTCATCACCCGATAGCATCGCAGAAGCAACCATGGCCACCAGGCCAAGGGTGGTCGGTACAAGTCTCCTGAGTCTCACCAGTAGCAGTGACCTCAACCACGGGAGAGGGCACGGCCCGAGCAGGATGTGCATGAGTAAGGCTCCCACGGGAGCGTCTGCTGGCGACGTTCGATCAAGTGCTGTCTCGCCCCGTAGATGAAGCCTAGAAGTCACCGATGTTCCCCTCGCGCTCCCTTTGGAGGTAGCGATGGACTGAAGATAGGGATAGGTCCAGCGCGCACCGTCTTTGACCTCGCGCATGTCAGCCGGGATGATCGCTACTCGCTTTCAGGATCACAGCCGCCCATGTCCTCGACCACCGCGCGATCCCGCCCTACCGCTATCGGCAGCAAGCCACGGCTGCTGCTGATCGGGGCAGGCCACGCCCATCTGCATCTGCTGCACCAGAGCTCCTTGCTGTCGCGCTTCGATGTCACCCTGGTCGACCCCGGCGCCTTCTGGTATTCGGGCCTGGCCAGCGGCGTGCTGGCCGGCGACCATTCACCTGCGACCGACAGGATCGATCCTGCGACGCTCTGTCATGGGCGAGGGGTTGCACTGGTCAGGGCGCGTCTTTGTGGGCTGAACACCGACGCGCGCCAGGCGCTGCTGTCCAACGGGACCGCTCTGGCGTTTGATCGACTGGGGCTGAATCTGGGCTCTGCTCCTGTGTTGCGGTCGAGCGATGATGAAGCCAGCAGCGATAGCGCAGCCTCGCTACCAGGCGACAAGCAGACACACTGGCAGATCAAGCCCATCCCCCACCTGGTGCGGCTGCGGCGCAGCCTCGAGCGTCGGTTTCAGTGCCGACAGTCGGTGAGCGTCGAGATTCTCGGTGCCGGCGCCAGCGGGGTCGAGATCGCCTGCGCCATCGAAGCGCTCGGCCGCCGCCACCAGCTCGCCGCTGGTGCTCTGACCATTCGCCTGCGACATCGCGGCTCGGGCCCCTTGCCAGAAGCGCCCGCGCGAGCCCGACGCTACCTGTTGGCAGCCCTGGAGCGTCGCGGAATCCTTGTCGTCGACAGCCACCATGACCGACATCTGCCGGCGTCCGACATCGTCGACGCCACTGGGCTGGGTCCTCCGCGAGGACTCGAGAAGTTCGGCCTGCCGACGATCGATGGTCGCGGCATAGCCATCGACCCGTCGCTGAAGGTCCAGGGGACCGACGGCGTCTTTGCCAGCGGGGACTGTGCTGCACTGATCGACCATCCCTTGCCACGGCTGGGCGTCCACGGGGTTCGTCAGGGCCCCGTACTGGCCCAGAACCTGATCGCATCGCTGGACCCGCAGGCGTCACTGACCTCTTACCGCCCGCCTGCGCGGGCCTTGTCCATCGTCAATCTCGGCCACGGCGAAGCCCTGGCGCTCTACGGGAACGCCTGGTGGGGCGGACGCCTGGCCAGCCGTCTGAAACGTCATCTGGACCTGAGTTTCATGCAGCGTACCAGGAGCCTGCGCTGACAAGACTCTACTCGCTCAGCGCTTTCGGCTAGGCTAGAGGTTTCTCGGCAAGCGCCTGCGCCAGGCCCCCCAATACCCTGACTAGGACGTCGGTATTTCCATGATCAAGCGTTACCTCCCGATTCTTGCCTGGTTGCCACACTATACGCCGCGCCTGCTGGGGGGCGATCTGCTGGCGGGTATCATCGTCACCGTCATGGTGATCCCCCAATCGCTGGCCTACGCCATTCTGGCGGGTCTGCCTGCCGTGGTCGGACTCTATGCCAGTCTGCTACCGGCGGTGGTCTACGCCATGCTGGGCACCAGCCGGTCGCTGGCGGTGGGCCCGGTGGCGATCATCGCTCTGATGACTGGCGCCGCTCTGACCAAGGTGGCCACTCCCGGTAGCGCCGCGTACGTCGAGGCGGCGCTGGTGCTGGCACTGCTGTCGGGACTGATGCTGACCGCCATGGGCATGCTGCGCCTGGGCTTTTTCGCCAACTTTCTCAGCCACCCGGTCATCGGTGGCTTTCTCTCAGCCTCGGGACTGCTGATCGCCATCAGTCAGCTATCTCACCTGCTGGGCATCGAGGCCGGTGGCTATACCGCCCTGGCACTGATCTACAGCCAGCTATCCCACCTCGACCAGACCAACCTGATGACCCTGGCGATGAGCGCCTCGACCCTGCTTTTCCTGTGGGCGACCCGCCGCTATGGTCAACACGCTCTGACGGCACTGGGCCTGCCCAGAGGGCCTGCCAGCATGCTGGTACGCGCAGGTCCCGTGGCGGCGGTGGTCGTCACCACGCTGATCAGCTGGCGATGGGATCTTGCCTCCAGGGGGGTTGCGACCGTGGGGCAGATCCCCGCCGGCCTGCCAGCCTTCGGTCTGCCGGCATTCGAGCTGGGCCTGTGGCACGCGCTGCTGGTGCCGGCGCTGTTGATCAGTGTGGTGGGCTTTGTCGAGTCCATCTCGATGGCCCAGATGCTGGCAGCAAAGCGCCGCGAGCGCGTCTCCCCCAATCAGGAGTTGATCGGACTCGGCGGCGCCAACCTGGCCGCTGCTGTCACCGCCGGCATGCCGGTCACCGGTGGACTGTCACGCACCGTGATCAATCAGCAGTCTGGTGCACGCACCCCCATGGCCGGTCTGTTTGCCGCCATCGGTATCGGCGTGGTGACACTGGCGCTCACTCCCCTGCTGGAACATCTTCCGATCGCCACCCTCGCCGCCACCATCACCGTGGCCATACTGACGCTGGTGGATATCCCGCTGATTCGCCAGACCTGGCGCTACTCCCGCAGCGACTTCTCGGCCCTGGCGGTGACCATGCTGCTGACGCTGGTGGAGGGCGTCGAAGCCGGCATCATCGCCGGGGTAGGTCTCTCGATTGCGCTTTTCCTGTACCGTACCAGTCGCCCCCACAGCGCCATCGTCGGTCGCATCCCTGGCAGCGAGCACTTCCGCTCGATCACCCGGCATCAGGTCGAGACCGTCAGCCATCTCGCCCTGTTCCGGGTCGACGAAAGCCTCTATTTTGCCAACGCCCGCTACCTCGAGGACACCCTCTATACCCTGGTGGCCCAGCGCCCCGAGCTGAGCGACGTGGTACTTATCTGCTCTGCGGTGAATCTGATCGACGCCTCGGCGCTGGAAAGCCTGGACGCGATCAACGCCCGTCTGAAGGACTCTCGCGTCACCCTTCACCTGGCCGAGGTCAAGGGGCCGGTGATGGACCGGCTGAAGCATTCCGACTTTCTCGATGAATTGACCGGCCGCGTGTTCCTGAGTACCTATGCCGCCTGGACGGAGCTTCGACGTACCCGGGACTGATCCACCAGACTCGCCTCGCCGGACGATGCCCGGCCCGGTAGCTGCCCGACAACCACCAGGCGAGGCTGGAGCCGCGTCGCTCTTGCGGGTCAAAGGGCCCGCCTCGAGCCATCGGTGCCGTAGATAGGAAAGCCGCACCTGCTGCCATCGACACAACTGGGTGCCGACCGATGCCTTAGGAGAATATCGACATTGTCGGCATTGCGGTAAGATGGCCCGGTGATACATGGACGGGCCACGAGATGGAAGACTCACCCAAGCAGAACCTCGCCATCAGCGCTTACCGCTGGCTCAAGCAGGACATCATTCGTGGTGTCTTCGCCCCGGGCGAAAAGCTGTTGATGGCAAGGCTGAAAGAACGCTACGACCTGGGCGTGGGGCCGCTGCGCGAAGCCCTGTCCCAGCTGGTTGCCGACCGCCTGGTGGTAGCCATCAGTCAACGCGGTTATCGGGTGGCCCCCATGTCGCTGGCGGAGCTCGAGGATCTGTACGATGCCCGCGCCCAGCTCGAGGGGCTGATGCTGGAGTTGGCCATCCAACGCGGTGACGATCGCTGGGAAGCCGATATCATCGCTACCGCGCACACCCTGGCCAAGGTCGAAAGCGTCAGCTCCTCCGAGGAGCTGCTCGATATCTGGGACAGTCGCCACAAGGCCTACCACAGTGCCATCGTGGCCGGTTGCAACTCGCCTCATCTGATGCAGGTGCGCGACACCCTGTTCGACCAGGTCGAGCGCTACCGTCACCTGTGGCTTCGCGAGACGGTGTTTTCCAGCGAGGCCCTGGCGGTCAAGCGTGACGAACATGCGGCACTGACCGAGGCGGTATTGAGTCGGGACGCCGGCAAGGCCCGGCGCATGATGCGTGACCATCTGATGACGCCGGTACCGATCATCACCGAAGTGATGGCCCGGCGCGGCCTGGATTGAGTCACCATGACGGCGCTTACGCTTGAGCAAGGCAGTTGGCCTGCGCTCACCTGCGCTCAAAGAAGGGCCACACTCCCGCCTCGGCGCGCAGTGAGCTACTCCCCAAGGGAGAGCGACAGCGCCAGACGGATAGCTGCACACTTGAAAGTGCACCGTGCCTGGTCCTGAACCTCGATGGGCGCGGGCACCGTCTAGACAGGGCCCGGGATTGTCACCGGACTGTCACCCGTAACACCTAGACTTTTCATAAATCTGATAGCCGTACGCGTTGCCACCGGAGGAATACCATGCCCCATCTACTCAGATTCTCGCGGGACCTGGAGGCACGCCTGGATTTCCTGGCCGAAAAGACCGGACTGTCGAAGGCTGCACTGATCGAACGTCTGGTCAGCGAAGGCGCCGAAATCCTCGAAGCCGAGCTGGCCCACGAGGGCGCCGGCAGCCAGCGTGCGGAGCGCTCCATCGATCAACTGCTGCGCGAAAGCGGGCTCGGCGCCTGACGACTCGCCGCCCCCTCCCGCCATCATCGAAAGGGGAACAGCGCGCGGGGAGGGTCAACAGCGAGAGCGCGTCGAACGGCTGTCTAGCGCTGCGCCTGGTGCAGACCTTCTCGCAGCGCTTCTGACTCCCCCCCGACCGGCTGCTCGGACATCGCTCTTGCCAGCGCCGCTCTGGGATCGCGAGGATAGTAGCGTTCCGGCTGGCGTGCCACGTGGGGAAAGAACCGCGTGTCCTTGTAAGGCATCTTCATGAAGCCTGAGATACCTAGTCCCTCGATCAGCTTCACCGCATCGACGATGTCCTCGAGACAGTCATGGAATTCCTGCTCCCTTGAAGGGTCGAGCAGCCGATAGTGGTGGTGAATCTTGAGATGCGACGGCAGCACCTCGAAGATGATCATGCCGGTGTGGTGGATATCATTGAGCGCCTGCAACGAGGTGATGATCGCCTCCGGCAGGACCAGCAATTCCTCAGGGTCGGGACCGTCCTCAAAATAGCTGTGCAGACGGGAGCGATCCTCCAGTTCCGGCACCGCGCTGACCTCATAGGACAGTTTCAGCGACGGATCGACCACGAAGGGGTGATCCGGACTGGTACGCTCCAGGTGCAGGGTATCGCGGGCATTGAACAGGCAGCTCTTGAAGATGCCCCGCCGATGGATCGCCCGCGCCAGGGTCACCATGTTGTTGACCGCCGCCACGAAGGCTCGCTTGAGCCCTGCATCGTGCAGATTCAATGACGAGTCGATATAGACGCCATCGGCCTCCCAGCGCACCGCCAGCCCCCCGACCACCGGGTACTTGCCCAGCCGGCTGACGGCGGCCAGAAAGGCCTTTTCGGTCTCCCCCATGCCCTGCATGAAGTTGCGATAGTAGCGATCCAGCTGAACATCGTTGACGTCATTGAGCGTCTCCTCCACGCCCTCTTCCCTCAGAAATGCCTTGCGCGAGCTGTACACCACGGTATCGATCTCGCGACTCAGCGCGCGGCTCCACACCGGCACCTGTGCCACTTCCTGGGGCCGCGGCAGATCGAGCATCACCAACCGTCCCAGGCGCGGCATTTCGGTAATGAAGTGGTCGCCGGCCCTCAACCGCACCTCGGGGTCGGGATCGAGCATCCCGTCCAGGGTCCTGGCAAACTCCATCGGCAGACCCAGCGAGGTGGCGGGGATGGCGCGATGTCCAAAACGGCAGGACTGCGCCGAGGCCAGCGCGTAGAGGGTCCCGGCGACACCCTGCTCGTCGAAGCGCGGTGATGACAGCGCGCCCCCAAGCTGGTCCTCGCCGATGAAATAGACGTCCCCGAGCCTGGCATTGGTCTGCTGCAGATTGTCGGACATCAGCTCCATCACGTTGGCGGTGACGAACTGCAGCCGTGCGTCGAGCTGTGCAAATACCGACGACCCCCAGTCGATCAGCGCCACCGTTTCGTCGCGGGCGTCAAACACCAGATTCGACGGTTTGATGTCGCCATGGACCACCGGCTTTCTCGGGGCGCCGGCGGGGGTGGTTTCACGCCTCAGCTCACGCAGGATATCGGCCAGTTGGGTGGCGATACGCACCACCAGCCGTGGTGACAGCCGACCCTGACGCAGCGATACCTCTTCCAGATTGAGCCCCGGGGCCCGCTCCATCACCAGAATCGCCTGGTGGCGCACGCGTTGATAGGCGACCAGCGCCGGCACACGGGGATGCACCACCTGCTCGAGCATGAAGGCCTCTTCCTCGAGGCGATCCTGCAGGTGCTGCGGCAACGTGACCCGGCTGAACTTGAAGACGTGATGGCGCTGGTCGGGACTGACCCCGGCAAACACGAAACCGTAGGCGCCCTTGCCGACCAGCTCGATGCGCCGATAGCCCAGCTGCTCGAGCTGGGTACGACACAGCGCGACCCACTCCTTGAGCTTGCGCGCGTCGTCCTGGCTGAGCAGGTAGATCGACTGATCTTCCGGGATGTAGAACTGCTGCAACGGGGCCTGGGGCATGGCGGTATCCTCCACCGATACACGATGCCACGGCGGCGCCTCGGGCGCACGCCGTCACAATCGTTCAGGACAGGTGAAGCAGCATGCTTTCAGGGTCCTCGAGGTAGCCTTTCCAGGCATTGCAGAAACGCGCGATGGTGCCGCCATCCAGCAAGCGATGATCACCGGCCCAGGTCACCGTCATGATGCCCCGACGCACGACCTGCCCTGCCTCGTCGAAGCGTGGCAGCCACTGGGTCTTGCCGATGGCCACGATCGCCGACTCGGGGATATTGATGATGGGGGCGGCATAGGTCCCGCCGAGGGCACCGATGTTGGAAATACTGATCGTGCCTCCCTTGAGGTCGCTGGCAGCCACCCGCCCTTCGCGCGCGGCCTCGGTCAGGCGCTGCACCTCGGCGGCGATCTCAAGCAGGCTCAGGCGCTCACAGCCCTTGATATTGGGCACCATCAAGCCGGCCTTGCCGTCCACCGCCATGCCCACGTTGCAGTGGGGCGGATAGTGGATTTCGGTGGCCTCGTCATTGAGACGCGCATTGACCAGGGGATGTTCATCGATCGCCAGCGCCAGCGCCTTGATGAAAAACGGCATCAGGGTGAGCTTGACGTCCCTGGCTTCGGCCTGGGGCTTGAGCCGGCCGCGCAAGGCCAGCAGGTCGGTGACGTCGATCTCTTCACCGTACTGGAAGTGCGGCACGCTGCTGGCTGCCGCCACCATCTGGCGCGCCATGGCCGCCCGGACCCCGCGCAGCGGTTCCACTCGCACCTCTCCTTCGTCGCGGGCTGTTGCATCGGTGCCGGCGGGAGAGCCCGCCCCTGCTGACTCGGCCCCGGAATCGGACCCGGAATCGGCCGCGGAAGCGGCACCGCTGTGTCGAGCGCCATCGAGAAAGTTCAGCACGTCTTCCTTCAACACGCGGCCCTGGCGACCGCTGCCGGGAATGTCCTCGAGTCGCAGTTGGTGTTCTCGGATCAGTCGACGTACCGCCGGGCTCGCCGGGATGCGGCCGTAGGGGCCCTTGCCCCCCTCGGACGCAGCCTTGTGCACGGGAGAGTCACTCTTTGGGGTCGGGGTCGGGGGCGACGCCTCCTCGACCGCCGGCGCTTCACCAGCGGCGGCACCCGCCACCTGATAGGCAAACAGCGGCGCATGGACCTTGGCCATCTCGCCCTTGGCCACATACAGCTCGGCGACGACCCCGTCCTCCGGCGCAGTGATCTCGACCATGGCCTTGTCGGTCATGACATCGACCAGTCGCTGGTCTTCGCTGATCTCGTCACCCTGGGCCACGTGCCATTCGACGATCTCGCACTCGACGATGCCCTCACCGATATCAGGCAGAATAAAGTCTACCCGTCGCCCCGCACCGCCCTTTTCGCTGGAGCTCGACGGCGGTTCTACTGGCTCTGCCGGCTCCTGGACAGGCGCCTCTGCGGCGCTCTCCGCCTGCACCGGCGTGTTGTCTTCGCTTTCTGCCTGGGCCTCTCCGCCCTGCCCATCGCCGCCCTGATGCTCGCCACGATAGGCAAACAAGGGCGCATGGACTCGCGCCATTTCACCCTTGGCCACGTGCAGCCTGGTAACGACGCCGGCTTCCGGGGCGGTGATTTCCACCAGCGCCTTGTCCGTCATCACCTCGACCACAGGCTGGTCTTCGGCGATGGTATCACCCTCGGCAATCTTCCATTCCATCACCTCACACTCGACGATGCCCTCGCCGATGTCAGGCAGCTTGAACTCTGTCATGTCTTGGCTCCCGGCGCCGTCTCAGTAGTGGAGTGAGGTCTTGATGGCCTCGTAGATCTTCAGATGGTCGGGCAGATACTCCTTCTCCAGCGTCAGCGGAAAAGGTGTATCGATGCCGGTCACCCGTTGGATCGGCGACTCCAGGTATAGAAAGCAGCGCTCCTGAATGGCAGCGGCGATCTCTCCGGCGAAGCCCCCTGTGCGGGGCGCCTCGTGGGTGATGACCAGGCGGCCTGTCTTCAGTACCGACTCGGCGACGGTATCCTCGTCCCAGGGCAGGATGCTGCGCAGATCGATCACTTCGCAGGACACCCCGTCCTTTTCTGCCATCTCCACCGCCCGATCGATCACCTCCATCTGAGCCCCCCAGCCCAGCAGCGTGATATCGGCTCCTTCCTTGGTCACCTCGGCTTCTCCCAGCGGCAGCTGGTAATCCTCTTCCGGGACCTCGCCGGTGGAGGCGCGATAGAGGCGCTTCGGCTCGAAGAACAGCACGGGATCTGGGTCACGAATGGCGGCCAGCAACAGGCCCTTGGCCTCGTAGGGATTGCGCGGCACCACGATCTTGAGACCCGGGGTGTGGGCGAAATAGGCCTCGGGCGACTGGGAGTGATAGAGGCCACCGGAGATACCACCGCCGTAGGGCGCGCGGATGGTCAACCCGCCGACGTTGAACAGATCGCCGGAGCGGTAGCGAAACTTGGCGGTCTCGTTGACGATCTGGTCGAAGGCCGGAAAGATGTAGTCGGCGAACTGGATCTCCGCCACCGGCACCGATCCCTGGGCCGCCAGCCCATTGGCGAAGCCGATGATGCCCTGCTCCACCAATGGCGTGTTGAAGCAGCGCGCCTTGCCGTACTTTTCCTGAAGGTGACTGGTCGCACGGAAGACGCCACCGAAGCCCCCGACGTCCTCACCGAAGCACAGCACCTTGTCGTCTTCGGCCATGGCGATGTCCAGCGCCTGGTTGATGGCCTGCAGCATATTGATGGTCGGCATCTCAGTCCCCTCCCTGGTCGGCATCGCGATGGCTCAACGCCGGGTCCAGCGACCTGGCCCCACGCGGATAGGCCTCCGGGTAGCGACGAACATGCTGCTTGAGAGCATCGAGCTGATGCTGCAGCGCAGGCGTCACGTCGGCATAGACGTCGGTGACCATGGTATCGATCGCCGGAGGTGGGCGCTTTTCGGCCCGTTTCATGGTTTCCAGCACCTCGCGACGCAGTTCGTCCTGCAACGCCTTTTCCTCGTCTTCGCTCCACCAGCCCTGGGCCTCGAGCCACAGCTGCATGCGCCGGATCGGGTCCTTGGCCCGCCAGGCGTCCTCTTCCTTGCGCGAACGATAGCCCGAGGGGTCATCGGAAGAGCTGTGGGCCGCCAGACGGTAGGTCATGGCCTCGATCAGTACGGGCTTGTTCTCCTCCACCGCCAGACGTCGTGCCTTTTCGGTGGCCCGGTAGACCGCCAGCACGTCGTTGCCGTCGACGCGGATCACGTGCATGCGATATCCCAGCGCCCTGGGCGCCACGCCATCCGCGGCGAACTGCTCCACCGACGGCGTGGAAATGGCGTAGCCATTGTTGCGACAGAAGAAGATCACCGGCGCTTCGTGTACCGCCGCCATATTGAGCGCCGCGTGGAAATCGCCCTCGGAGGCAGCGCCCTCACCAAAATAGACGATGGTGCAGAGGCCCTCTCCCGCCAGCTTCTGGCCATAGGCATAGCCCGTGGCCTGGGGAATCTGAGTCGCCAGCGGTGATGAAATGGTCATGTAGTGCAGCTTGCGCGACCCATAGTGGATCGGCATCTGCCGGCCCTTGCCGTAGTCCAGTTCATTGCCGAACAACTGGTTCATGAACTCGTCGAAGCTGAAGCCGCGATAGGCCAAGGCGCCCTGCTCTCGGTACTGAGCCATGATCATGTCGGCGTCGTCCAGGGCGGCGGCGCTGCCGATGACCGCCGCTTCCTCGCCGGTGCACTGCATGTAGAAGCTCAGGCGTCCCTGACGCTGCGCCGCCATCATGCGCTCGTCCAGCACCCGGGTGGCCACCATGGCGTGGTAGATTCTCAGCGCCTTGTCGCGCTCGAGATCCGGCCCTTCGGCGCCGTCATGGAGGGTGCCGTCCTGGGATAGCACCGCATAGGTGGGAATGCTGTATTCGTCGCCGGACAGAAAGTCCGGGCGGTGGGTCTGTGCGGTCGTCGTCATCGTGCTGTTCCTTTGCCCCTTTTGAGGGCAGTGTTGTCTTTATTCCCGCCCCTTGCCAGGGGATTGCCCGTGGCGGGACCAACGCACTGGCTTGACGTTAACGTAAACTGAGACGCCTGCCTAGCCGCGACTTTGGTCGAAAATTCGTCTCGAATTGCCTCGATGGACCGCTTTGCGGCGAGCACCATGGGACGCCCGAACCGGGCCACCGTGACGGGGAGGCTGGCTGGTGAGAGACGCAGGCCACCACGAAGCCCCCCTCTCTGCACGGGGGCTTCGCGGATACGGAGATCAGGAAAGGGAAAGCGGACCAGGTCTCGGTGTTCGGACCCGGACGACGCCATCAGGCCCGGCGAGCAGGAGCCAGGCGCGCGAACACGCTGTCCACCGTCAGCGCCAGCAGTGCAATCAGCACTGCGCCCTGGACGATGTAGGCGGTGTTGCCATTGACGATACCGGAGATGATCGGGTCCCCAAGGTTGCTTGAACCAACGGTAGCACCCAGGGCGGCGGTGGCGATGTTGATCGTCACCGAGGTGCGAATACCGGCCAGGATCACCGGTGCCGCCAGCGGCAATTCCACCTGGCTCAGGATCTGGCCACTGGTCATGCCCATGCCACGGGCGGCCTCCCGCACCGAGGGATCGATACCCTCGATCCCGGCGAGAGTGTTACGCACGATGGGCAGCAGACCATAGAGCAGCAATGCCACCACGATGGGCAGGGTGCCGAAACCCAGCACCGGCACCGCCAGCGCCAGTACCGCCACCGGAGGAAACGTCTGTCCCAGCGATGCCACCTGGGCGACCAGCGGCAGAAAATCGCGTCCTCCCGGACGGGTGACGGCGATGGCGCCGCCCACCCCGATCAAGGTAGCCAGCACGGCGGCAACGCTGACCACCAGCAGATGGCGTCCCAACAACACCAGAAAGTCCACCCGCGAGAAGATCACGTCACGGCTATCGGGCTCGACCCAGCGAAACAGCGCTTCCAGCTGCCCCATCAACAGACAACCCGCCAGCAGCAACAGCCCCCAGATGACAGGAACCCGCCAGCGGCTGGCCCAGTGCTCAGTCATGGCCCCGGGCTCCCACCAGCCGACGAAAGCTCAGTTCGCCGATCGGAATATCATCGTCATCGACCACCGCCAGGCGCTCGACCCGGCGCCATAGCATCACCGACAGCGCCTCCCTGAGCGAGGCGCCCTGGTCGATCCGCTCGCGCGCCACGCCACCGGTGCCCAGAGGCATCATCCGCTCGCTGACCGGCAGTAGCGCTGCCTCCTTGAGGCCGCGATCCTCGCCCCCCAGCAACGAGGCGACGAAATCGTTGGCGGGGTCTCTCAGCACGCTCAATGGATGCCCCTGCTGCATGATCTGCCCTTCGTGCATCACCACCAGCCGGTCAGCCAGGGTCAGGGCCTCGTCCATGTCGTGGGTCACGAATACGATGGTCTTGCCCAGCCGCGCCTGAAGATCACGCAGCTCCAGTTGCAGGCTCTCGCGGGTGATCGGGTCCAGGGCGCCAAACGGCTCGTCCATCAGGAGGATATCCGGGTCCGCCGCCAGGGCGCGGGCGACCCCGACCCGCTGCGCCTGCCCCCCGGACAACTGGTCGGGGTACTTGCTGGCAAATTCGTCCATCGACAGCCCCAGCAAGGCCATCAGCTCCTCGACCCGTGCGTCGATCCTGGCCTTTGGCCACTTGAGCAGTCGCGGCACCAGGCCGATGTTGCGCGCCACGGTCCAGTGGGGGAACAGACCGGTGCTCTGGATGGCGTAACCGATCCGGCGCCTCAGGGTCTCTTCCCTGAAGCTGCGAATGGGCTGCTGGTCGATATGGATCTCGCCATCGCTGTGTTCGATCAGCCGGTTGATCATCCTCAGGGTAGTGGACTTGCCGCAGCCGGAGGTCCCCACCAGGCAGCAGAACTCCCCGCTCTCCACCTTCAGCGAAATGCTGTCCACCGCAGTGGTCGACCCGAAACGCTTGCTGATATTGATCAATTCGATCATGCGGCCTCTCCTCTCCCCAGTCGCCTCGACAGGTTGCCGAGTACCGCATCGGCGAGTATTGCCATCACCAGAATGGGCAAGGCCCCCAACAGCACCAGATCCATGGCGGCCTGACCCAGCCCTTGAAAGATGAAACGCCCGAGCCCACCGGCGCCGATCAGGGCCGCCACCGCGGTCAGGCCAATGGCCTGCACCGTGGTGATGCGCACCCCTTCCAGCAGTACCGGCACCGCCAGTGGCAGGCGCACCTGAAAGAAGATCTGCAACCGACTCATGCCCATGCCGCGCGCCGCCTCGATCACACCGGGGGAAACGCCCTCCAGGGCAACAAAGGTGTTTCTGACCATCGGCAACAGGCTGTAGGCCACCAGGGCCAGTAGCGCCGGCGCCCAACCGATGCCGCTGATGCCGAGCGAATCGACCCAGGGGTAGCGATTGGCAAGCCACGCCAGCGGTCCGAGCAACAAGCCGAACAAGGCCAGACTGGGGATCGTCTGCAGGAAATTGAGTACCGCGAAGGCGCCCCGTTGCACTTCGGGATAGCGCCGCATCAGCAGCGCGATGCCGGCGCCGAGGACCAGACTGACGCCGACGGTGGTAGTGACCAGCAGCAGGTGCTCGCCGATGGCCAGCCAGAAGTCATCGGCACGGCCCTGGTACTCCTGCCACAACGCCAGACGATTCAGCCCCAGCGGCAGGCAGACGGCGAGCAGCGCCAGCGGAGTCAGCATCAAGAGCCAGGACACCCCGGTCGACAGCCGCTGTCGAGTCCGCAGGTCCAAAAGCGCCAACATCAGCACAAACAGCGCACACCAGATGCCTGAACCGATCCCGAGCCGCGCCTGGGGCAGCTCAGGATCGATGAGCTGGTGCACCGCCAACACCAGCCACAGCGGCAGGCCTGCCAGCGCCAGCAGCACCAGCCCAAGCGAGCGCCAGCCGGGGTCAGCGCTACGCGCCGACAATGCCGCAAGGCCCATGGGCAGGCTGGCCAGCAGCGCCATGGCGGGCCCGGCCACCTCCCAGGCGTAGAGAGCCTCGCCGGGCACAATACGATTCGGTGCGACGCTGACCACAGGCAAGGCCCACCAGGCACCGAGCCCCACCAGCATCAGAGTCAGCAATACCGTATTGCCGCGCTCACCGTTCACTGCACTCAAGAGACCGATGGCTCAGTCCTCGAGAGTCGACAGGTAGTCGGCGGCCACCTTCGCCGGGTCCAGACCGTTCACCGCCACGTCACCGTTGAGACGCTGCAGGGTCTCCAGATCCAGCGACTGGAACACCGGCGCCAGAGCCTCTTCGATCTCGGGGTGAGCCTCGAGCACCTCCTTGCGCACGACGGGAGCCGGCTGATAGACCGGCTGAACACCCTTGGTGTCGGTCATCACGGTAAGGTCCAGCGCCTGCAGGCCACCATCGGTGCCGTAGGTCATCGCAGAATTCACGCCGCTGGTCTGCTGGGCCGCGGCGCGCATGGTCGCGGCGGTGTTGCCTCCGGAGAGTACCAGCAGGTCATCATCGTCCAGAGAAAAGCCGTAAGCCTCCTCGAACGCCGGCAAGGCAAAGGCGGACTCGACGAAATCGGTACTGGCCGCGAGCTTGTATTCGCCCCCCTGGTTGATGAAGTCAGCCATGTCCTCGAGGGTCTCGAGCCCGTTGTCACGGGCGACGTCTCCGCGCACGCTGATGGCGTAGGTATTATTGGCCGAGGCCGGCTCGAGCCATACCAGCCCCTGCTCGGCGTCCTTGCTCTTCACCGTTTCATAGGCCTTGTCCGCGTCATGCCACACCGGGCTGTCGGTCATGTCGTGGAAGAAGGCACCGTTGCCCGTGTATTCCGGATAGATATCGATCTCGCCGTTGATCAAGGCCTCGCGCACGATGCTGGTGCCGCCAAGCTGAAGCCGATCCTCGACCTCGAGCCCTGCCGCTTCCAGGCGCTGCAGGATCATCTGACCCAGCACGGAGCCCTCGGTATCGATCTTGGAGGACACCACCAGCGGGTCCTGTGCTTGAACCTGCCCCGCCAGGGCAGAGGCGACCATCACGGCTAACACCAGGGGACGTTTCATATATCTCACCCAATTCCTTGTGTGTGTATGCTGAGTATAAGGAGGCAAGGCCAAGCCTGCTGAACGTTTCACCAACGTGAGTCCATCATGACCTCATGCCAAGGCGCAACCACCGCCGTCCAGCTCGGCGCAGTACCCAACCATCCCATGGTGCGTGATCTGGCATGGCTGATGACGGCTCCCGACCTGATCGACACCGACTGGCCCGGGCGTCCGAGTCTGACCCAGCTCGGGCTGAGCGAGCCGGAGCACCGACACGCCTATCTGGCGGCCATCGACGCCGACCCGAGCGCACTGGAGGCGATGGTGGGACGCACCGCCACCACCCGGCTTGGACAATATCACGAGTTTCTTTGGCAATTTTTGCTCTCTACGGCACCGGCTACCGAGTTGCTGGCTCACAATGTGCCTATTCGAGAAGAAAAGCGGACCCTGGGCGAACTGGACCTGCTCTACCGCAACGCCGATGGGCGCCTTCAACACCTGGAAGTGGCGATCAAGTTCTTTCTCGGCCTCCCCTGCGGTCCGGGGGACTCGAGCGATACCTGTCGCTGGATAGGCCCCGGGGGGCTGGACAGCCTGGCGCTGAAGGTCAGCCATCTGTTGCATCATCAACTGCCCCTGCTGCAGAGCCAGCGCGCCCGAGAGCTTTTGCGTCTGGGCCTGAATGACGGCCCCGCCAACACGATCAAAGGGGCTCCCCTGGCGTCACTGCAACACGGAATCGAGGCCCACCTGGCGATGCCCGGGGTGTTGTTTCAACCCTGGCACTGTCCCATGGCGCTACCCCGCGGCGTGCCGGATTCGGCGCTACAGGGGCTCTGGTGTCACTGGCGCGACTGGTCGGCCCTGTGCCGACAATTCGAGAACATGCGCTTCGGTACCTGCCTGGCGAAACCCCATTGGCTGGCCCCGCCACAACCGCGACACTGGAGCAGCCGTGACGACCTGACACGGGCGCTGGCGGCACATTTCGCCACCTATGCGACACCGGTACAGGTGATGCTGACCGAGGCCCCCCTGCGCTTCGAGCGAGAGGCACTGGACCCGCCGCTGGATGGCTCATGGGTCCTTGGCCAGGATGCCGATGAGCCTGCCACCCCGGACATGAAAAATGCGCCGCCCGCGGCATGCGGACGGCGCATCTTCGTGGTCGGCGACGACTGGCCCCGACAGGTCCCCCTGCCGCCCCGTGCGGTGCACAAGCGACAGGCGACTACGGGCTGAGCTCAGCCCTTGTCGACCACCCAGGTGGTACCTTCGCGGGAGTCCTTGAGCACGATCCCCAGGGCGGCGAGCTCGTCGCGGATGCGGTCCGCTTCGGCGAACTGCCTGGCCTTCTTGGCCTCCGCCCGCGCCGCGATACGCGCATCGATCTCGTCTTCGGACAGCGCTACCGAACCACCCTTGAGAAAGGCGGCCGGCTCCTGGGTCAACAAGCCCAGGATACCGCCCAGACGCTTGAGCTCGAGCGCCAGGGCAGGAACGTCATCGCTGCCTTCCTTGCGCGCACGATTGAGCTCGCGTACCAGTTCGAACAGCACCGACAGGGCCTCCGGCGTGTTGAAGTCGTCGTCCATGGCGGCGCTGAAGCGGGCGGCGTAGTCGCCCGGCCCTACTTCGATTTCCGCCGGCAGCGCGACGCCATCAAGCGCGGTGTAGAAGCGCTCGAGTGACTTGCGTGCCTCGCCAAGCGCCTCCGGGGCGTAGTTGATGGCACTGCGATAGTGGCTTGCCACCAGCAGATACCGCACCACCTCTGGATCGTGGTGCTCCAGCACCTCGCGAATGGTGAAGAAGTTGCCCAGGGACTTCGACATCTTTTCGCTGTCGACCCGCACCGCTCCGGCGTGCATCCAGGTATTGACGTACCGCTCGCCTGTGGCCGCCTCGCTCTGGGCGATCTCGTTCTCGTGGTGCGGGAAGGTCAGGTCCGGACCTCCACCGTGGATGTCGAAGGTGTTGCCCAGGCAGCAGGTGGACATTGCCGAACATTCGATATGCCAACCCGGACGCCCCTCGCCCCAGGGAGAGGCCCAGCTGGCCTCCCCCGGCTTGGCGCCCTTCCACAGCACGAAGTCCAGCGGATCTTCCTTGTGCTCGTCGACCTCGACGCGGGCGCCGGAGCGCATATCGTCGAGGTTACGATTATTGAGCTTGCCGTAGCCTTCGAACTTGCGCACGCGATAGTAGACATCGCCGTTACCCGGCGCGTAGGCAAAGCCCTTGTCGATCAGCACCTCGATCATGGCGATGATCTCGGCGACGTGACCGGTGGCCCTGGGCTCCTGGTCCGGACGCTGGACAAACAGCCGACCTTCATCCTCGTGCATGGCGTCGATCATGCGCTCGGTCAGTTCACCGATGCTCTCGCCGTTCTCTTCGGCGCGACGCAGGATCTTGTCGTCGATATCGGTGATGTTGCGCACGTAGGTGACGTCATAGCCACGATGGCGCAGATAGCGGCTGATGACATCGAAGGCGACCATGACCCGGGCATGTCCCAGGTGGCAGAAGTCATACACCGTCATGCCACAGACGTACATGCGTACCTTGCCCGGCTCGATGGGCGTGAACTCTTCCTTGGTGCGGCTCAGCGTGTTGTAGATCTGCATGTCAGCCCTTCTTCTGCATCTTGGCCCAGGTGTCCTTGAGACCGACCGTGCGATTGAACACCAGGTGATCGGGGCGGCTGGCGTAGCGGTCGGCACAGAAGTAGCCGACACGCTCAAACTGGTAGCGATCCTCGCTACCGGCATCGGCCAGGCTCGGCTCGCCGACACCCTGGACGGTCACCAGCGACTCGGGGTTCAGGTGCTCGAGGAAATCGGCGTCCTTGTCCTTGTCCGGCTGCTCGACCAGGAACAGATTGTCGTAGAGCCGCACCTCGATCGGCACCCCGTGGCTGGCACTGACCCAGTGGATGACCCCTTTCACCTTGCGCCCTTCCGGGTTCTTGCCCAGGGTGTCGAAGTCCACACTGCAGCGCAGCTCCTGGATCTCGCCCGCCTCGTCCTTGATCACCTCGTCGCAACGGATCACGTAGCTGTTGCGCAGGCGAACTTCCTTGCCCGGGGCCAGACGGAAGAACTTCTTCGGCGGCTCTTCCATGAAATCGTCGCGGTCGATCCACAGCTCTCGGGTAAAGGGGATACGGCGCACCGGCATGTCGTCACGGGCCGGGTGTCCCGCCACCTCGTAGACCTCTTCGTGGTCGGCGTCGACATTGGTCAATACCACCTTGAGCGGCTTCAGCACGCACATGGCACGAGGTGCATTGTCCTCGAGGTCGGAGCGGATGGCATGGGTCAGCATGGCGATGTCCACCAGACCGCCGTCGGCCCGGGTCACACCGATCATCTCGCAGAACTTGCGAATCGACGCCGGTGTATAACCGCGCCGACGCATCCCGGAGATGGTAGGCATGCGCGGATCATCCCAGCCATCGACGATGCCGTTGTCGACCAGCAGCTTGAGCTTGCGCTTGGAGGTCAGGGTATAGTTCAGATTCAGGCGCGCAAACTCGATCTGCCGGGGCTTGGCCGGCACCGGCAGCTGCTCCAGAAACCATTCGTAGAGCGGCCTGTGGTCCTCGAACTCCAGGGTGCAGACCGAGTGGGTAATCCCTTCGATGGCGTCAGACTGCCCATGGGTGAAGTCGTAGGACGGATAGATCTTCCACTTGTCGCCGGTCTGGTGGTGGCTGGCATGCCGAATGCGATACAGGATCGGATCGCGCAGGTTGATGTTGGGCGAAGCCATGTCGATCTTCGCGCGCAGCACCTTTTCGCCTTCGGCAAATTCCCCCTGGCGCATGCGCTCGAGCAGATCGAGGTTCTCCTCTGCGCTGCGGTCGCGGTAGGGACTGGGGCGACCGGCTTCGGTCAGGGTACCGCGGTATTCTCGAATCTCGTCCGGAGACAGATCATCGACATAGGCCTTGCCTTCCTTCACCAGATGCTGCGCCCAGGCGTAGAGCTGGTCGAAGTAGTCGGAGGCGAAACGAATGTCGCCCGCCCACTGGAAGCCCAGCCAGTGCACGTCTTCCTTGATGGCGTCGATGTAGGCCTGCTCTTCCTTGGCGGGGTTGGTGTCATCGAAGCGAAGATGGCAGTCACCACCGAACTGCTCCGCGAGTCCGAAGTTGAGACAGATCGACTTGGCGTGCCCGATGTGCAAGAAGCCATTCGGCTCGGGGGGGAATCGCGTCACGATCTTCTGTGACCGTCCGGCCTCGATTTCCTCGCGAATCTGATTGCGAATGAAATTCGGCGCGTTGCTGGTCTCGGTGGTCATGTTGATGAATCAACCTCTGGTGAAGTAAGGGCTTTGAAGGGCACAGATCCGCCCCCGGCTTCGCGCTGCGAAGCAAAACGGCTATTATAGCGTCACGCCAGGGCCCGGCGCCAAGCCGGGCCGAGAACGAGAAAGGCGCCAAGAGGCGCTGTAAACGCTACAGGACCACTCCATGATCATTCTGCAGACCAATTTTGGCGACATCTCGATCGAACTCAACCATGAAGAGGCGCCAAAGACCGCGGCCAACTTCGAGCAGTACGTCCGCGATGGCTTCTACGATGGCACCCTTTTCCATCGCGTGATCGACGGCTTCATGGTCCAGGGCGGCGGCTTCGACAGCAACTTCGAGCAGAAGCCCACGCGTGACCCCATCGAGAACGAAGCGGACAACGGCCTCAAGAACGCCACCGGCACCCTGGCCATGGCGCGGACCCAGGACCCTCACTCCGCCACCGCCCAGTTCTTCATCAATGTGGCCGACAACGACTTCCTCAATCATACCGGCAAGAACATGCAGGGCTGGGGCTACTGTGTCTTCGGTCGTGTGGTCGACGGCATGGACGTGGTCAACCGGATCAAGGACGTGGCCACCACCCGACGCGGCATGCACGCCGACGTGCCTGCCGAGGACGTGATCATCCAGCGCGCCTACGTCAAGGACGACGCCTGATCCTCCTGCCTTTCCACCGAGCACGCCCGCACTGCGGGCGTGCTGCGTTCAGGAGACCATGAACACCATGACCACTCTGTTGATCGCTGACCTGCACCTGCATCCCGAGGCGCCGCAGATCACCCAGGGATTCTTCGACTACCTCGAGCGCAACACCGCCGAAGGCACCGATCTTTACCTGATCGGTGACATCTTCGACGCCTGGATCGGCGATGACCTGATGGACCTCGGCGCCGCGGATCCGTCTGGCCACGCGGCACTGGCCTGCCAGGTGGCCGAACGCCTCAAGGCTGCCAGCGACGCCGGCATGCGACTTTTCCTGATGCACGGCAACCGGGACTTCCTGCTGGGCGAAAGCTTCGCCCAGCGGGCCGGCGCCACCCTGCTCGACGAACCACAACGACTTGACCTTGGCGGTGAGCCTACCCTGGTGATGCACGGAGACAGCCTGTGCACCAGCGACGAAGCCTACATGGCGTTTCGCGCCAAGGCCCGTGACCCGCAGTGGCAGGCAGGAGTCCTTGCCATGCCGATCCCGGAACGTCTGGCCTTGGCCAGCCAGCTGCGTCAGCAGTCCGGCGAGGCCAACAGCACCAAGGCCGCTGACATCATGGACGTCACCCCCGAGGAAGTCGTCGACGTGATGCAGGCCCACGGGGTTCGCAGGCTGATTCACGGTCATACCCATCGTCCCGCCGTGCATGACCTGAGCCTTGCCGGCCCTCAGGGCGAGCCCGTGTCGGCGCAACGTATCGTGGTCGGCGACTGGGCCCGCGATCAGGGCTGGGAGGTGCGCATCGAAGACGGCGAGGCCCCATCACTCAATCGCTTTTCCTTCTGACGCAGCCTTTATCGACGCCCTGCCCGCCCCGGGCCATCGGGCATCGATGACACGCCGGACGCTCAGGCGTCCGGCCCCGCCTCACCTGACGGCCGACGTCGACACTGCTCGAGCGCCCGCTCCAGGCCATCGATGTCGAGTTCCATATCCTCAGGCCAGATCATCTCGAGCCGCGAATCCTTGCGCCAGGTCGCCTGAGCCTCGTTGCCGGGAACGGACGGAAGCGGGAAGGTACGCCAGCCCCGGCCGGTTCGCATGACCCCTTTCACCCGCACGCCAGATGGCAGTTGCTTCCACCACTGCTCCAGCGCTGCGAGATCGAAACACTCCTCGCGGTGCCAATGCCAGCTGGCGGAGCGATAACCCAGACCGTGTCCGTTCTGTCTTGCTGCGCGACCGGCGATGGGCGCCGGGGCCTCAGGCGTGCCTGGCGACGAGTCGATCGCCTCGGCATGCAGCGAAGGCCGACGCAGCAGCAGACTCTGAGCATCGCTACGGGCGTTCTGACGGCCTCGCGCCGGGGAGTCGAGCAGATGGCTGATCGGCAACCCTTTCGCGCCGCTTTCCACCATCCAGGATGGTGCCAAGCCACTCTCCTGGCGCCATCGCTCGACCCCTTGGCGATGCTCGTCCTCGAGCAGGTCCCGCATGGACAGCACCCATCCATCGGCCACTGCCAACTGATCGACAAAGGTGGAGTGGTTCGTGACTCTGGGATCTTCGAGACGGCGTGCATCGAGCACAGTGATGACCTGGCGGAGATCCAGCACCTGGGCAAGATCGCCGCCCCCCAGCACCTCCAGCAGGCCGGCCGGGTGACCGAGCCCGGAGGGCTCGATCAGCAATCGATCTGGCCGTTCGCGGCGCAGCAACTGTACCAGCACCGAGCGGAAGACCGTCGCCACCTGACAGCAGAGACACCCTCCTGGCACCCCCTGCACGGTGACGTCGTCACGCTCCCCGACTATCGCTTGGTCGATGCCCACCTGACCAAACTCATTGATCAGGATTGCCCACCGCTCACCAACGGGTTTGCGATCGATCCAATGGCGGATCAACTTGCTCTTGCCGCTGCCGAGAAAGCCGGTGATGACATGGGTTGGGATGCTGGCCAGTGGTTGCATGACGGTTCTTGGCTCCGGGCTAGAAGATTGGCAGCAGATGACGACCAAGCAAGATAACGGTATAAATACAAAAAGCCTATACGGAGGCCTTGTACGACGCTATACCCTGAACGCCGTATGCGTTCTCTCAGAACGCAAGATAACGGTATAAAAAGAACTATCGAACAGGCGCGCAACACCCGAAACATCGCTCCAACAATCGTTCCACCAGGACTTCACAGGCCGGCGCCAACGAAAAGGAGCGCCAGATGGCGCTCCTTTTCGACAGCAGGGGGGGACCGCGACGCGCGTGCGGCCCCTCTCTGCGCGCTGGCTAGACGAGTTGGCTAGTAACGCTCGATCTCGCCGGTATCGCGTAGATGGGTCAAGAGGCCATCCAGCACCGCCTGGGCGCGCAGCCGCTCGGCCATGCTGGCGACAAACTGCTCCATCTGCTGGTTACCCTCACCCTGGCCAATGCTCTCTAGGGCAATAAGACTGACATCGGCGCCATCGACCGCCCGGCCGTAAACCACCTGGCCCTCTTCAGGATGCGGCAGCTTGAACGCGGTGGTCAGCACTGCATCGGGTACGCTGGGCGCGTCCTGACGGCTGATGTTGTCAGCACGCTGCCAATCGATGTCCAGAGACTGGCCCCCCTGCAGCTGCGACACTCGCTCTTCAGCAAGCTCGATCAAGGCGTCGCGGGTCTTGGCTTGACGCACCGCCGCTTCGACCTGGTCCTTCACCTGCTCCAGCGGGAGCGTCGCCGCGTCGCGGTGATCGAGCACCCGCAGCACCAGACGCCGCGAGCCATCCAGCTCGATGACCTCGCTGTTGAACCCCTCTCCAAGCACCTCATCGCTGAAGGCCTGGTCCATCACGCCAGGTTCGGCCAGTACGCCTTCAGCGCCTTCACGACCGACCCAATCACTGGTCTGACGCTCGAGTCCAAGGTCGTCAGCCACACTCTGAAGATCGTCTGCAGCGAAGCTCTCGTCGATCAACTGCTGGGCCTTGTCATTGAAGGCGTCGCGCACCTGTGCCTGAGCAAGTTGATCACGCAGACGGTCACGCTCGGAGGCAAAGTCCGCACGATCGATCTCGGTCACCTTGATCAGGTGCAGTCCGTTGTCGGTCTCGACCGCCTCGGAGACCTGGCCCTCGTCGAGGGCAAAGGCGGCCTCTTCAAAGGCCTCGCCGAAGATACCCCGGGTGATCACCCCAAGATCGCCACCGTCGTCGCTGGTGGATGTGTCATCGGAGAACTCGGCCGCCAGATCGTCGAACGCGTCGCCATCGGCCAGTCGCGCCTTGATGGCTTCGATACGGGCCTCGGCCTCGTCTCTGCTGCGCTCGTCGCCGAAGGTCACCATGATGTGTGATATCTGACGATCGGCGTTCTCTGCCTGGGCTTCCCAGGCTTCGCGCAGGTCCTCCTCGCTCACCTCGATATCGGCGGCCATGGCCTCCTGATCGAGCACGATGTAACCGAGCTTGACCTGCTCCGGCCGCAGGAATTCCTGCTGATGCTCGTTGTAGTAGGCTGTCATTTCCGCCTGAGACACCTCGACAGGCGCCTCGAGGTCCGCCTCGGTCAGTCGGTGGTAGCGGAAACTACGCGTCTGGCGCTGCAACTCGGCAAGCCGCTCGCGTTCACCTGGCAAGGTGAAGTCGCTGGCGATCAGGCCTTGCTGGATGTGGCCGCGCATGACGTCACGACTAAGCTGCTCTCGGAAGGACAATGGAGTATAGCCGACACTTGATAGACGGCTGCGGAAGAGCTCCTGGTCAAACTGGCCATCGGCATTCTGAAACTCCGGGCGACTGACGATCAACTGGTCGAGTTGATTGTCCGAAACCGCTAGTCCGCCGTTCTTGGCGTAATCGATCATCAAGCGGTCACTGATCAAGCCTTCAAGCACTTCGCCGCGAAGCGCGCGCTCCTGGTCGGCTGGCACCTGGTTGGAGCGCATGGCGCGCTGGACATTCAGTTCGACCTGCTGGCGATTGATGGGCTCACCATTGACCGTGGCGACCTCATCGCCGGATTGTCCGAATAGACCAATCAACGACTCCACGCCAAACAGTGCCATGGTGACGATCACGGCACCAATGATGATCTTTGCGATCCAGCTCTGGGATCGGTCGCGAATACTCTGCAGCATGCATGCCTCTGCGAAAGGATGGGGATTCGTCGCGCACCAGTATACGCACCCGAGGGCCTGGCGCGACCTCCCCCAAACTCATGAAAAAGGCGCACCGCGATAGCGATGCGCCCTTGGCGAGTCCGGCGTAGGCGGTGGCCGCCAGACTCGTGTCAACGTGACGATGCTCGACGTGCCGCCGAGACCACGCGTCTTAGTTGACGGAATCCTTCAGAGCCTTGCCGGCCTTGAAGCTCGGCACCTTGGCGGCACTGATTTCGATCGGCTGACCGGTCTGCGGGTTGCGGCCGGTACGTGCAGCGCGCTCCTTGACGGAGAAGGTACCAAAGCCAACCAGTGAAACGCTGTCGCCCTGCTTCAGGCTCTCGGTCACGGATTCCACCATAGCATCCAGCGCGCGAGAAGCGGCGGCCTTCGGAATATCGGCAGACGCGGCAATGGCATCAATCAGCTCGGACTTGTTCACACTTCACCCCTTGACTATTACAGAAAAAAATTCGAAACGGCGATACTTCTTGCCGACAGGCTCGATCGCAGCATGGCGATAATTTATAGCAATGCTGCAAAAGACCTGTCAAGCAACCTTCCTTGCCAATCCGCATGAACTCGGCATTCTACACCCAAGATCATGGAAAAAACGTCACTAGTGTGTGCTGACCATTGAGTGTGTCGCAGACGACTCTGTCGACAGTGAATCGTCGGTTTTTTGATCCACCTTTTGTGACAGAGCGAGCTCGAGCACTTCATCAATCCAGCGAACCGGATGGATCGTCAGAGCATCCTTGATATTTTCAGGGACCTCCTTGAGATCGCGACGGTTCTCCTCGGGTATTAGCACCGTCTTTATACCACCGCGCCTGGCCGCCAGCAATTTCTCCTTGAGCCCACCGATCGGCATGACTTCGCCTCTCAGGTTGACTTCACCGGTCATCGCGACGTCGCAACGCACAGGACGGTTGCAGAATGCCGAGACCATGGCGGTCACCATGGCGATACCCGCGCTGGGGCCGTCCTTGGGGGTGGCTCCCTCCGGCACGTGGATATGCAGGTCTTCCTTCTCGAACCGCTCGGGATCGATCCCCAGGGCCTCGGCGCGGGCCCGTACCACCGTCTGGGCGGCACTCACCGACTCCTTCATGACGTCACCCAGTGAACCGGTCTTGTTGAGACGCCCCTTGCCAGGCGTCACCACCGACTCGATATTGAGCAACTCACCTCCCACCGAGGTCCAGGCGAGTCCGGTCACACGACCGACCTGGTCCTGCTGGTCGGCCAGACCGTAGCTGTAACGCCGCACGCCAGCGTAGGCTTCGATATCCTCGGCCGCCAGCGTCTGTGAGCCCAGGGCGCCTTCCTTGCCCTCCTTCTCGAGCCGCTCACGCAACACCTTGCGACTGACCTTGGCAATCTGCCGCTCGAGCTCGCGAACGCCGGCTTCGCGGGTGTAGTAGCGAATCAGCTCCAGCAGCGCATCCTCACCAAAGCTCAGCTCATCTTCCTTGAAGCCGTTGGCGGCCAGCTGCTTGGGCACCAGATAGCGCGTGGCGATGGCCAGCTTCTCATCCTCGGTGTACCCCGGAAGGCGTATCACCTCCATGCGGTCCAGCAGCGGCCCCGGAATATTCATCGAGTTGGCGGTACAGATGAACAGGGTTTCCGACAGATCGTAGTCCAGCTCCAGGTAGTGGTCACTGAAGGTGTTGTTCTGTTCGGGGTCCAGCACCTCAAGCAGCGCAGACGCAGGATCTCCACGATGATCCATGCCGACCTTGTCGACCTCGTCAAGCAGGAACAACGGGTTCTTCACCCCCGCCTTGGCCATGCGCTGGATCGGCTTTCCGGGCAGAGAGCCGATATAGGTCCGACGATGCCCACGGATTTCCGATTCATCACGCACGCCGCCGAGGGCCAGACGCACATACTTGCGATTGGTCGCCCGGGCGATGGACTTGCCCAGCGAGGTCTTGCCGACGCCGGGAGGCCCCACCAGACACAGCACCGGCCCCTTGAGCTTCTTGACCCGCTTGTGCACGGCCAGGTACTCGAGGATGCGCTCCTTGACCTCATCCAGTCCATAGTGGTCCTCGTCGAGCACCTTCTGGGCATTGATCAGATCGTGCTTGACCCGGGTACGTTTCTTCCACGGCACCGACACCAGCCAGTCGAGGTAAGAGCGCACCACCGTCGCCTCCGCCGAGGAAGGTGACATCATGCGCAACTTGCCGAGCTCCTGGTTGGCCTTGTCGGCGGCCTCCTTGGGCATCCCGGAGTCCTTGATGGCCTGCTCGTACTTGTCGGCCTCGTTTGGCGCGTTCTCGAGCTCGCCCATCTCCTTCTGGATGGCCTTCATCTGCTCGTTGAGGTAGTACTCGCGCTGGGACTTCTCCATCTGGTCCTTGACCCTGGAGCGAATGCGCTTCTCTACCTGCAGCAGGTCGATCTCGGCTTCGATCAGCGCCATCAGGTGCTCGATACGATCGCGGACCCGATCCATCTCGAGCAATTCCTGCTTGTCGCCGATCTTCAGCGACAGATGGGCGCAGATCGTATCCACCAGACGGCTGGGATCCTCGATCCCGGACAGCGAATTCAGTACCTCGTTAGGCACCTTCTTCGACATCTTGACGTACTGCTCGAACTGGTTGAGCAGCACCCGCACCAACGACTCCTGCTCACGCTCGCTCAGGGGCTCGCTGGAACGCAGTATCACCTGGGCCGTGGAGTAACCCTCTTCGGCTACCGAGATCTCACCGATATCGGCGCGCGACTCCCCCTCGATCAGTACCTTGACGGTACCGTCCGGGAGCTTCAGCAGCTGCATGATCTCGGCTACCGTGCCGATGGCGAACAGATCTTCGTCATCGGGATCATCCTTGCTCGCCTCACGCTGGGCGACCAGCAAGACCCGCTTGTCATCCGCCATGGCGGCTTCCAGCGCTTGGATCGACTTCTCTCTGCCGACAAACAAGGGGATGACCATCTGCGGGTATACCACCACGTCACGCAGTGGCAAAAGGGGCAGACTCATAGTCTGTTCGGCGTTCTGCTGCATCGCAGACGTTCCTCAAACTTAGCGGGTGAAACCTAAGGGGATGGGGGCAGCCCCGAGGCATTGCAAGGGGAAACGCCTAGCCGAATCGCCATCGAAGGCTCCGGCAGACAAAGGGGCCGCGTCTGCGGCCCCTTTTGACGGCGTCGCGGGAAGCGCTGACGGACTAGCCGTCGGTGCCGTCCACGCGAGTGTCTTCCTCAGCGTCGCTGGCCTGGCTGTAGATCAGCAGGGGGTCACTCTCCCCACCGATGACAGAGGCGTCGATAACCACCTTGCTGACGCCCTCGAGAGAGGGAATCTCGTACATGGTGTCGAGCAGTACCGACTCGAGAATCGAACGCAGGCCACGGGCGCCGGTCTTGCGCGCCATTGCCTTGTGGGCCACCGCGCGCAGGGCATCCTCGCGGAAGTCCAGCTCGACGCCTTCCATGTCGAACAAGCGAGCGTACTGCTTGACCAGCGAGTTCTTCGGCTCGGTCAGAATCTGAATCAGCGCGTCTTCGGTCAGCTCGGTCAAGGTTGCGATGACCGGCAGACGTCCGACGAACTCGGGAATCAGGCCGAACTTGACCAGATCCTCGGGTTCCACGTCCAGCAGCAGATCGCCGACACCCTTGGTCTCATCCTTGCTCTTGACCTCGGCATTGAAGCCAATGCCACCGGTCTCGGCACGATCCCGGATAACCTTGTCGAGGCCGGCGAAGGCACCGCCGACGATAAACAGGATATTGCCGGTATCGACCTGCAGAAATTCCTGCTGCGGATGCTTGCGACCACCTTGCGGAGGCACCGAGGCCGTGGTGCCCTCGATCAGCTTCAACAGCGCCTGCTGCACGCCCTCGCCGGAAACGTCCCGGGTGATCGACGGATTGTCCGACTTGCGCGAGATCTTGTCGATCTCGTCGATGTAGACAATGCCACGCTCGGCCTTGTCCACGTCGTAGTCGCACTTCTGCAGCAGCTTCTGGATGATGTTCTCGACATCCTCGCCGACGTAGCCCGCTTCGGTCAGCGTGGTGGCATCGGCGATGGTGAAGGGAACATTGAGCAACCGCGCCAGGGTCTCCGCCAGCAGAGTCTTGCCGCTACCGGTGGGCCCGATCAGCAGGATGTTCGACTTGCCGAGCTCGACCTCATCCTTGCCACTGTGACGCAGACGCTTGTAGTGGTTGTACACGGCCACCGACAGCACCGTCTTGGCGCGGTCCTGACCGATCACGTAGTCGTCGAGAGTGTGTCGAATTTCGCGCGGAACGGGCAGACGCTCCTCGTCGCTCTCGGCATCGGCATCGAGAACTTCTTCGCGAATGATGTCGTTGCAGAGATCGACACACTCATCGCAGATATAAACGGACGGACCGGCGATCAGCTTGCGTACTTCGTTCTGGTTCTTGCCACAGAACGAACAATACAGAAGCTTGCCGTTGTCGTCCTTGCCTTTGCCGTCGGCCATTCGCGTACCTCTCTGGCAGCGGTGGCCCCAGGGGCCACCGGTAATCACGTAGTCATCGCGCGAGCTATCACGCTATCAGGATGCCGGGCGCTTATCCAGCACTGCGTCGATCAGGCCATACTCCGCGGCCTGGGCGCCGTTCATGAAGTTGTCGCGATCGGTATCCTTGGCGATGGTCTCGATATCCTGGCCGGTGTGGTGCGCCAGGATCTGGTTCAGTCGCTCGCGGATGCCCAAAATTTCACGGGTGTGAATCTCGATGTCCGAGGCCTGCCCCTGATAGCCACCCAGCGGCTGGTGGATCATCATCCGCGAGTTGGGCAGGCAATAGCGCTTGCCAGCGGCACCACCGGCCAGCAGCAGGGCTCCCATGCTCGCCGCCTGACCGATACAGACGGTCGAGACGTCAGGCTTGATGAACTGCATGGTGTCGTAGATGGACATCCCCGCCGTCACCGAACCGCCGGGCGAATTGATGTAAAGGTGGATGTCCTTGTCCGGGTTCTCGGACTCCAGGAACAACAGCTGGGCGACCAGCAGGTTGGCCATATAGTCTTCGACCGGCCCCACCAGGAAGATCACCCGCTCCTTCAACAGCCGGGAGTAGATGTCGTAGGCACGCTCGCCGCGGGCGCTCTGCTCGACCACCATGGGCACAAGGCCGCCGGCAGCGTTGATATCGAACTCGGTGTTCATGAGGAGATGTCCTTGTTTCCTTGCGTGACAAAACGACGAAGCCGGCCCGACGGGGCCGGCCAGGAGAGGCGCCTCAAGCGTCCTCGCCTTCCTCCGCCTCGTCGCCCGGCTGCTGCTGCGCGGCAGCCAGGGCCTGCTGGTAGGACATTTCCACGTCCTTCACATTGGCCTGATCGAGCAAAGCGTCGACGGCCTTTTCTTCCAGCAGTGCAGACTTGACCTGGGTCTTCATCTGCTCGTTGCCCATATAGTACTCGACGACCTGCTCGGGCTCCTGATACTGCTGTGCAAGCTCCTCGACCTTTGCCTTGATCTCGTCGTCGGAAGCATCCAGCTCGTTGACCTTGATCACCTCAGCCAGCAGCAGACCGACCTGCACGCGGCTCTTGGCCTGTTCGGTAAACAGCTCGTTGGGCAACTGGCTGACGTCGAAGTCCTCGCCCAGACCAAACTGCTGCGCCGCCTGACGCTTGAGGCCATCGACCTCCTGCTGGACCAGCGACTCGGGAACGGGGATCTCGTTGGCCTGCTTGAGGGCCTCGAGCACCTGCTGCTTGACGCGATTCTCGACCGCCTGGTCAGCCTCACGGCTCATGTTCTTCTTGACCTCGGCGCGGAACGCCTCGACGTCACCACCTTCGACACCGAATTTCTCGATGAATTCCGCATCGACTTCCGGCAGCGCCTGACCCTTGACCGCATTGACCTTGACCTTGAAGGTCGCTTCCTGGCCGGCCAGCTGCTCTGCCTGGTAGTCCTCGGGGAAGGTCACGCTGATGACCTTGTCCTCACCCGCCTTGGCACCTTCGAGCTGATCCTCGAAGCCCGGGATGAAGCTGCCGGAACCCAGCACCAGATCGTGGCTCTCGGCACTGCCGCCTTCGAACGGCTCGTCACCCAGGAAGCCCTGGAAGTCGATATTGACCTGATCGCCCTGCTCTGCAGCACGCTCAACCTCTTCCCAGGCAGCGTTCTGCTTGCGCAGCGTCTCGATCATCTCGTCGACGTCGGCATCGGTCACTTCAACCACCGGACGCTCGACCTCGGCGCCTTCAATGGTCGCCAGCTCGAACTCAGGATAGACCTCGAGGGTGGCCGTGAACTCCAGGTCCTTGCCGGTCTCGTTGACGGTGGCTTCGATCTGCGGGTAGCCGGCCGGATTGAGCTTCTCATCGGTAATGGCGCGAACATAGCGCTCACGCATGACCTCGCCCACCACCTCGTTGCGCACATCAGCACCATAGCGCTGGCGGATGACCGACATCGGCACCTTGCCCTTGCGGAAACCGTCGAGACGAACGTTCTTGGCGGCATCCTTGAGACGGGCGGCGACGGCCTCGTCGATCTCGGCGGCCGGCACCTGGACGTTGATGCGGCGTTCGATCTGGGAGGTCGTATCGACGGAAACTTGCATGAATAATCCTCTACCGACTGGGGGCGTACTGAAAAATTGAAAACGTCAAAGGGGAGATTCTAAGAATCCCGCCGGGCACTGGCAAGCGCCAACGCCCACAACATGGGGCCTGGCATGTCTTTTACAAGGGGCTATCGGAAAATTCGTGGCCACCGAATGACGACACGACCGCCGACGAGGGCGAAACACAGGCACGACAAAACGCCGGACAAGCAACTTGGCCTGCCAGCTTCAGATTCAACAACGACTTGTTCAAGAAAGAAACTCGGGGAAGGAATCAGGTTGATGGGGTGGATGATGGGGATCGAACCCACGACCACCGGAGCCACAATCCGGGGCTCTACCACTGAGCTACATCCACCATATCAGGACAATACCGCTACAACCTTTGCCCGAGCCTGTCAAAAGCAGCTACCAGCAAACTTCACTGGCGCGCCCAGCAGGACTCGAACCTGCAACCTACGGCTTAGAAGGCCGTTGCTCTATCCGGTTGAGCTATAGGCGCATTCTACAGAACCGAACTCTTCACCACAACCCGCTTTTCGAGAAAAACTTCTTCTCCAACAAGCTGTTGTGGTCGGGGTGGAGGGATTCGAACCCCCGACATCCTGCTCCCAAAGCAGGCGCGCTACCAGACTGCGCTACACCCCGCCGGCCAGCCGCTCGGCCATGCAAACCGCCGAAGCAGTCTCTGCAAGCGCTGCGTATTCTACGGAACTTTCCCGCCAAGTCAACAGGCTACCGAGACATTCCTGTTGTCATTCGGGCTCAAGCTTTGCCTGGATGGCGGAGCGTGCGAAAATCCGTGGCCGCCAATTTCATCCAGCACACCCACTTCTGACCGAGGGAACCCCATGACCGCCCAGCTCATCGATGGCAAGTCCATTGCCGCCACAGTACGCCAGCAGGTCGCCCGTCAGGTACAGGCGCGGATCGATGCCGGAGAACGCATCCCGGGGCTTGCTGTGGTGCTGGTCGGTGAAGACCCCGCCTCCCACGTCTATGTACGCAACAAGCATCGCGCCTGCGAGCAGGCGGGTATTTCATCTGTTCAACACGCCCTGCCCGCTTCCACATCACAGGCAGAGCTCGAAGCCCTGGTCGACCAGCTCAACGCCGACGCATCCATCGATGGCATTCTGGTTCAACTTCCGCTGCCCGACCACCTGGACGCTCGCCCTATCCTCGAGCGCATCCTGCCAAGCAAGGACGTGGACGGCTTCCATCCCTACAACCTGGGACGGCTGGCCCAACGTCTGCCGCTGCTGCGCCCCTGCACCCCCAAGGGCGTGATGACGCTGCTGCATCACTCGGGTCTGGCGGTGCGAGGCCTCGACGCCACGGTGGTCGGTGCCTCCAATATCGTGGGACGGCCGATGGCACTGGAATTGATGCTGGCGGGCTGCACGACCACCGTCTGTCACCGCTTTACCCGTGACCTCGAGGCTCAGGTACGCAAGGCGGAACTGCTGGTGGTTGCGGTCGGAAAACCAGGACTGGTGAAAGGCGAATGGGTACGTGACGGCGCGATCGTCATCGATGTGGGCATCAATCGACAGGAAGATGGGCGCCTGGTGGGCGACGTCGACTTCGACGAGGCCGCCCGACGTGCAGGTCACATCACACCGGTCCCGGGTGGCGTTGGCCCGATGACGGTAGCCAGCCTGCTGGAAAACACCTTGATGGCCGCAGACATTCATGACGGCCAGCATCGCGAAACTCCCGACGGCTGAACCTGCACTTGCGACATCCATGCGTGATGGACTCAATTGACGTAGCATCGCGCCCATCCAACACAGGATCACGGAGACACTCCATGAGCGACAAGAAGATGAATGTCGAGAGCTTCAACCTCGACCACACCAAGGTTCGCGCCCCCTATGTGCGTCTGGCAGATATCAAGACCGGCGCCAACGGCGATCGCATCCACAAGTATGACTTGCGGATTTGCCAGCCCAACAAGGAGCACATGGAGATGCCTGCCCTGCACTCCCTGGAGCACCTGTTGGCCGAGCTGTCGCGCAACCACTCGGACAAGGTTGTCGATATCAGCCCCATGGGCTGCCAGACCGGCTTTTATATCGCCATGATCAACCACGACGACTACGACGACGTGCTGGCACTGATCGAGGGTACGCTCAACGACGTGCTGTCGGCGACCGAAGTTCCTGCCTGCAACGAAATGCAGTGTGGCTGGGCCGCATCCCACAGCCTGGAAGGCGCCCAGGAGCTGGCAAAAGGCCTGCTGGCCAAGCGTGACGAGTGGCACCAGGTCTTCGCCTGAGCCGAGGCTCCACCTCAAGAGGAATCGCATGAAACGCATTGGCATCATCGGAGCCATGGCGCAGGAAGTCGCCCAACTGGCGGCCCAGCTGGAAGACGTCAGGACCCGCACCCACGTCGGCTCCACCTTCTACATCGGCCGCCTGCATGGGGTCGAGGTCGTACTGCTGCAATCCGGGATCGGCAAGGTCAACGCCGCCATCGGGGCGACGCTGCTGCTGGACAACTACCAGCCCGAGGCGATCATCAACACGGGTTCCGCAGGCGGGTTCGGCGAAGGACTGTCGATCGGCGACGTGGTGGTGTCCAGCGAGGTGCGCCACCACGATGTCGACGCGGTGGTATTCGGCTACGAACATGGCCAGGTGCCCAATATGCCGGCGGCCTATCTCCCGGATGAACGCCTGGTTCGGGTGGCACGGGACTGCGTCGAAGGCATGGCTGAGGTCAAGGTGGTCGAGGGCCTGATCGCGACCGGCGACGTCTTCATGGCGTGCCCCGATCTTGTCTCGCGCACCCGCAACCGCTTTCCCACCATGCTGGCGGCAGAAATGGAGGCGGCCGCGATTGCCCAGACCTGCCACCTCTACGGTTGCCCCTTCGTGGTGATTCGCGCCTTGTCCGATATCGCCGGGCAAGGTGACAACCACCTGTCCTTCGAGGAATTCCTCGAGCAGGCGGCTGATCACTCCAGCCGTATGGTGACGGCAATGGTGCAACGGCTGGCGTCACCGCAACCTGCCGTTGACCGACAGCAGCCGGCCTGACAACTCTGTCTCGCCAGAAAGCACTGCCGTCATCCTGACAGCACGCCCGGCTACAGCCGGGCGTGCTGCCACTCGCTCAACCGATATCCGGCTGTGAACTCTCCAGCAGCCTGACCAGAAAGTCGTCACTGCTTCCGTCCATGGACACCCCCGTTAGCGTCACCTGAACATCCGCATTGCTGCCGTCCTGCAAGAGCCCTCCATCGAGCTTCACGTGGACCACGGTGTCTTCGCCATCTGCGATGGCCAGGACCTTTTCACCACCTTCCAGATCACCAATGTCTTCGAGCAACTCTCTTAGATCCAGCATATTGCCCAAGACATCGACCGCAGTGGCGTAGGAGCTGTCAGCGCTGGACGCAGGCTCTCCCAGACTCCAGGCCAGCTCATCCTCTTCCGCCAACAGCGGTAGCGCGGCTGCTCGGCTTGACCCTGCCATCGCGGCCCCGAAGCCCTCCGGATCGATGCCGGTGATGGTTGGCGTATCGTCATTGATCACCACCTCAAGCGTCCCGCTCACTGTCGAGCCATCCTTGTCGGTAGTGGCGTAGCCCAACTCGAGCGACAGATCGCTTTCCTGGCCGCCCTTCGGGTGGTCGACATCCTTGCTCAGGTAGACCACCACATCACCGGCCTCGGCATCCACCAGACTAATGGTCAGGACCCGCTCGCCATCAGCATCATTGCCCATCACGGTGTAGCCGTCTGAACTCACCACAAACTCGACTGGAGAGTCTCGGCTGGTCAACTCAGGCAGCCCGTCGAGATCCCAGCGGAAAGCACCCTGCACGGCAGCACCATCAGCCCCAGCGTCGAACCCGAGGTTGGCGCTCGCGCTGTCGTTGCAGCCGGTGTTCACCACCTCGGTTCCCGGGGCGTCGCCGGGACCGCCGGCGATACCTTTGGGCAGGCTGTGCTCGTCGAGCAGGCCCTTTCCCCTATCTACTCGAGCCACTCGCGTCGGCACTGTTACCAGAACACTCCCCTCTTCAAGGCGATCTCCCGCCAAGGCCACCTTCAGATTTCCTTCGGCGTCTTTTATCCAGACGCCTCCTGAAGCGGCGACGATTACGGCATCTTCCATGACACTTTACCTGTCCCTAATGCGATTTCATCCATACAACACTAAAAATGACAGGCAAGGGAGCACACGCACCGTACTAAAGAACAATCCTCGCACAAACGAAGGAAGAAATAGCGAAGCTGCAAAGCAAAACATGACAAAGCGTCAGCAGCTGGATCATGCCTCCTTTCCCGGCTTCGCTCGGACCACCACAGCCATCTCTGGCTGCTTCTGAAGGAAAGTCCTGCTGTTGATACTCGAATGTGAACTGACGCATACAAAAAGGGCCTGGCATCGCCAGGCCCTTTTGCAAAACGCATCGTCACTCGACGATCAATTGTCCATCATCAAGCATCTGCTGCAGCACCTTTTCACCACTTCCGGCCACACCGAGGCCGCCCAGTTCGATGGTCAGATCAGCGTTGTTCCCGGACGCGTCAATCCCGCCATCGGTCTTGATTTTCAGGAGAATATCCTCGCCTTCGTCGACAGCCACCAGATAGCTGGACAGGTCCGACGCAGCGCCATCGATCAACAGACCGCTCAGATCGAGCTTGTCAGCTTGATCGGTGGTTCCGAGAGTGAAGTCCTCGATACGATCAACAGAAGGGACCTCGGCGTCTGCGGCATCCCATACAAATTGATCACTATCCAGGCCTCCCCACAGAACATCGTCTCCTTTACCGCCCACCAGAACATCCTGCCCTGCCCCGCCTATCAGGACATCATCGCCCTCTTCACCATATAGCTCATCGATACCACCGTCCTGGCGCTCAAGGTTCATCAGTGAATCTACGTTGGCCAGAACATACGCCTTGACCTCATCAGTCGTTGGCGCGGTGCCATTGCCAAAATCGGGAGACCACTTCAGAAACTCATAGAGGCCTTCATAACCTAGACCATTGTGCTCACCCGATGAAAACTCCTCCCCGGAATCGCCGTTAACCCATTCGAGATCATCGGAGTTGACCGTGTCACCGAATACAAGATCATCCCCCGCCCCGGCAAACACCTGGTCACTCCCCAAGGGTTCTAGATCCGAGGTACTTGACCCCGTATCAAGAGCAAGATTTAGATCTTCCTCGGTGTTGACCACGTTGATCTCACCGGCGGAGCCGGTATAGGTATTGCCGTCTTCCAACGCAGTCTCGACGTCACCCGCCAGGATGTCGGTATTGTCAAAATGGCGGATGTAATCAACCAGACTATCTTCCCCTATGCCGATCCCGTGGACCGAATCAGCCACTTCGAGCAGTGCTTCGAAGGACGCCACCGATTCCTCCACCGCCACAAGAGAACCGGGCTCCAGCGGTTCGGGTATCACCAGCTTGCCATCCTCGTCCAGCCAGATTGTCGGTAGCCCGTCGGTGACAAAGACCGCCGTTGACTCGAAGCTGTTGATATCCGACATGCGGGTGAAGAAGTCCGTACTGGCAACGAAGCCTGCATCGAAATTGGTGGATCCCTTGGCTTCCATACCGAGGATATAGGCCCTGGCCGCAGCCAGGTCAGCACTACTGAAGTCTTCGAACACGACAGGATTTCGTGCTACGCCGTCGAAATCGATCAGTTGAAGATTCAAGGTACCTTCGAAGTCTGCCAGGGTCTCGAGCTGTCGCAGCATTGCTGCCTTCAGCAGCTCGAGGCGGGTATAGTTGCCCGATCCATCCGGCCTGGGCGTATCGACTTCTGCATTCATGCTGACCGACGAGTCGAGAATAAAGGAGAGGTTATAGTTGCCTGCTGGGTCGATGATGATCGTTGCCCCACCCTTGTCCGCGATGACGACATCGTCGCCCCCACCCGTGGTGATAGTATTGTTGGCATTGTTGCTCACCACGAGCTCGCCCGGGCCTGACAGGATCAAGGAAAGCTCACCGGACGCCTTGTCACCGTCGCCATCGGCAGCCTCGAGGGGCAGCGGCACCGATGCGTCTCCTGGCGCAGCCCCACGGACGATGTCCACGCTGCCAAGCCCAAAGGGTTCACCGTTCCCGCCTTCGATGATGATGGCCTGGATGCCCTCGGCGCTGTTGATGACAAACGACCAGCCATCCTGCAAGCCTTCAACCTTGAGATCCCCATCGATGACATCGATCTGAACCTCCGACGTCACATCCACGCCCCGTTGATCGAGAATGCGCAGGTCCCCGGCCGACAGCGGCAGAGGCTCATCTTCCCCCTGCTGTGACGAGTAGGCCCGGGCACTGAGCAGCAGGGTGGCTCGCGCGTTGTCAGCGCCAGCCATCGAGATACTCTGGCGAAACTCGCCGACGCGCACATGTGAGTCCCAGGACACCACACCGCCGGTTTCCTCGGCCCCCGCGACCATATCGACACGCAGCTGGTCTCCTTCATCAATCTGTCCCGCCCCGACGATGAGTGATCCGTCGGCAATCGCAACGCCGGCCACCGCGGAGAACACCAGCTGCGAATCAAGACCGCCCTCGGAGACATCCAGCACACCCTGGGTCGCGCTCTGCGAAATGGCGGTCGCCACGATGTCACCATCAAGCCGAATGAAAACAGACAGCTCACCTTCCCCGACAACGAGACGGGCCTGATTGCTTGATTCATCCAGCACCACGCTGAAGCCTACCTGTCCGGTGGCTGTCACCGCCTCCAGCTCGACCCCATTGTCGGCCAGCCTCCAGGACAGTGGTCCGCCATCCAACATGATGGTGTTGCCATTGACGTCTTCCACCGGCGCCTCATCCAGCGCACCGTCGAAGCGGATCGGGGCCCCTTGCCCATCCGCACCATACCCGCCCGGAATTGCCAGTTCTCCAGTGCTGCCATTTTCAAGCAGTAAAGCTTCCGAGACGATGCCCTCCGGCGCATCATCATCGATGCGAATGTCGAGCTGGCCGGATGCCTCGCTACCGTCAACATCGGCGACGGTGTAACCGACCGACATGGCCAGATCGTCCTCGGTGGAATTTTCCGGATGGTCGAGCGGACGCAGCAGGCTCACCTCGAAGGCACCGCTGGCGAGGTCTGTCAGGGTGATGCGCAGCGCCTCTTCGCCCGCTGCCGTGGCCGCCACCAGGCTCAGGCCATCATCCGACACGGCAAAATTCAGCACCTCACCGCGGGAGCTCAACGCCGGCAGACCCACCTGCGACCAGGCGAAGGCGCCGGTGCCTGCCGGGCCGTCGTCGCCGAAGTCGTAGCCGAGCGCACCGGTGATGACCGTGGCCTCGCCCGCGACATCGCCATCACCGCCAGGGATACCGCCATCCAGGCCATCCTCATCGAGCACCACCTCGTCCGGTGCCGCATCCGGATCACCGCCATCCGTTGGGGTGGTAGGCCCCGATGCGTCCAGGATCTCGCCACTGATATCCAGTTCGACGATGTCACCGTCACCATCGGTCACGCGAAGCACGACATCGACGTTCTGCGGCGTACTGTTGTCGAGTCCGCTGGCTGCCGTAAAGGACCAGCTACCGTCACCTCTCAGGGTCAGGTCGCCCTGCGCCAGGGTCAACGTGGTCTGCTCGTCACTGCCAGGCAGACTGGAAAAGCTCAGGGGCGCCCCATTGATCAGTACGTCGATGACGGAGAGTCCATCCGCGCCGGGGCTCAGAGACCAGTTGCCTTCGACGGTGGCGCCCTCGGCCACCTGGATAACGCCTGAGCTGGCGTTGGCGTCGATCAGGGTGTTCCCCGTGGTCACCGACGCCACCGGGGTATCATCATCGATGCGAATGTCGAGCTGGCCGGAAGCCTCGCTACCGTCAATATCGGCGACGGTATAGCCGACCGACATGGCCAGATCGTCCTCGGTGGAATTTTCCGGATGGTCGAGCGGACGCAGCAGGCTCACCTCGAAGGCACCGCTGGCGAGGTCTGTCAGGGTGATGCGCAGCGCCTCTTCGCCCGCTGCCGTGGCCGCCACCAGGCTCAGGCCATTATCCGACACGGCGAAATTCAGCACCTCACCGCGCGAGCTCAACGCCGGCAGACCCACCTGCGACCAGGCAAAGGCGCCGCTGCCTGCCGGGCCGTCGTCGCCGAAGTCGTAACCGAGCACACCGGTGATGACCGTGGCTTCGCCCGCGACATCGCCATCACCGCCGGGGATACCGCCATCCAGACCGTCCTCATCGAGCACTACCTCGGCAGGCGCCGCATCCGGATCACCGCCATCCGTTGGGGTGGTGGGCCCCGATGCATCCAGGATCTCGCCACTGATATCCAGTTCGACGACGTCACCGTCACCATCGGTCACGCGAAGCACGACATCGATGTTCTGCGGCGTACTGTTGTCGAGTCCGCTGGCTGCCGTAAAGGACCAGCTACCGTCACCCCTCAGGGTCAGGTCGCCCTGTGCCAGGGTCAACGTGGTCTGCTCGTCACTGCCAGGCAGACTGGAAAAGCTCAGGGGCGCCCCATTGATCAGTACGTCGATGACGGAGAATCCATCCGCGCCGGGGCTCAGAGACCAGTTGCCTTCGACGGTGGCGCCCTCGGCCACCTGGATAACGCCTGAGCTGGCGTTGGCGTCGATCAGGGTGTTCCCCGTGGTCACCGACGCCACCGGGGTATCATCGTCGATGCGAATGTCAAGCTGGCCGGATGCCTCGCTACCGTCAATATCGGCGACGGTATAGCCGACCGACATGGCCAGATCGTCCTCGGTGGAATTTTCCGGATGGTCGAGCGGACGCAGCAGGCTCACCTCGAAGGCACCGCTGGCGAGGTCTGTCAGGGTGATGCGCAGCGCCTCTTCGCCCGCTGCCGTGGCCGCCACCAGGCTCAGGCCATCATCCGACACGGCGAAATTCAGCACCTCACCGCGGGAGCTCAACGCCGGCAGACCCACCTGCGACCAGGCAAAGGCGCCGCTGACTGCCGGCCCGTCATCGCCGAAGTCGTAGCCGAGCGCACCGGTGATGACCGTGGCCTCGCCCGCGACATCGCCATCACCGCCGGGGATACCGCCATCCAGGCCGTCCTCATCGAGCACTACCTCGGCAGGCGCCGCATCCGGATCACCGCCATCCGTGGGTGTGGTCGGGACTGTTGCGTCGAAGATCTCGATACGCTGGTGAGCATCGGCTTGATCACCGTCTCCGTCGGTCTGTACCAGACTGAACTCCACCGACGGTGATGCTCCCTGATCGAGTCCGACGGCAGCGGTGAATGACCAACTTCCATCAGCCTCCACGATCAACCGTCCTTCCTCGAGCACGATCTCCTGTCCCAGCGCAAAGGACTCATCGATGCCAGCGACCGACACAACGAGACTGGCCACACCATCGGCACCATCAACGGCGCTCCAGCTCCCCTCGATGGTACTGCCTTCCCCCACCTCGGCGGGACCGCCCAGCTCGATGCCGGGAACATCATCGAGAATCAGCACATCCAGGCTGGCAGTGCGGCCGTCACCATCGACATCCGTCACCGTCACTTCGATCTGCTCCAGGAAGCCGCCATCGGTGGCCCCCTGCGTCTCGTCATTGTCGACGGTACTGGTCAGCTCAAAGTGGTAAAGCACGGTCCCGCCAGTGGCGTCACCCTGAAAACCATCAAGCCAGAGGATGCCATGGGGCGTATCGAGGGACCTGGGAGTCCCCTCCAGGGCCTGAAGGTCCGCCAGCGTCAAGGAGAGCGTCCCTCCCAACGTCAGCGCGCCGAGACCATCGGGAGTGTCGAAGTTGAAACTGCTGGACTGCGCCAAGGCGTCCGCCGATGGACGACTACCCTGGGCTAGCGCAGACTCTCGTACCACGAGCTCGGCACCTTCCAGCCCCCCCGGAAGATCACCAGCGTCTGGGTCTATACCAGAGCCGTCTGGACCACCTTCCAAGCCGCCTAGGCTGACATCGTTGTCTTCTTCCTCTTCGCCACCGTCCTCGCCAGGGTTGTCGCCATCGACGATATCTCCCAGGAATAGTCGGGGTTCCTGTCCATCGGACGAGTCCAGGCCGTACTCGAAGGCGAGTGGAGAAACCTGCTCGAGAATACGCAAAAGACGGACGAAAGAATGCCCATTGTCGTTGCCGGGGCCAGCACCCGGACCCGCGTCAGGCTCGTCGAAGACATCGAAGAGGTCCCGGCCCGATTCCAGCACCTCGAACACCTCTTCCAACTGCTCGTCCTGCAGCAGCGAAGCCTGAATCAACTCGGACGGGACAGTCTGCGCAAGAAGCAAATCATCTGAGGGAAACGATTGGGCGTCGCCCTGGCCCAGCGGCATTTCCATTGTCTCGCCTGATTCAAGCACCAGCGGTAGCTGTCCTGAACTTGACGAAACAACCACTCGCCCGTCATCTCCGGCGACAAGTCGCTGGCCTGGCTGCAGCACATCGCCGGGCCTGGCCACCCGCTGTTCGCCTGCCTGGTCGACAATCCACACACTTCCTGCGGTAGCAATGATATTCATGGGTTTAGCCCCGTGCTTTCTGCTTATTGGGTTTCCACAGAAAATAGGGGCGGCCCCGTGCGGGCGATACTGTCTAGTAGGTCAAGTGGGAGAGTTCTCCATCGGAACAACCCACAAATGCACAGTTAAGAAGTGTTTATTGCAAAATATAAAGATAATCTCTTACTTCAACCAACGACTTTCCCAGACCGAAAAGTAACGGCACTATTCCAGGGCTCTATTTCCGGAGTAAGGTGCAGAGGCCGAGACGCCAGCACTTGACGACATCAGATCAACCGTTCTACCACAGAAAAAGGGGGCAAAAAGCCCCCTTTAAACTGTCGCGCGGTAATGACCACTTCTTTCGCCGTCAACGATCCCTGGAGAGGCGCAGGATCAACTGCATCCGATCCTTGACCCCCAACTTGCGGAAGACTGCCCCGAGGTGGGCCTTGACGGTTCGCTCGGTAATACCGAGCTCTCGCGCCACCAGCTTGTTGCTTTGGCCCTCCGCCACAGCCAGCGCAACATCCTTCTCGCGCTCGGTCAAACCTTCCAGCAAGTCGTGGTGCACGGCAGGCGCCCCACCCATGGCCTTGAAGACACCGCCCACCAGGCTGTCCATCAACTCGGGCCAAAGCCAGATGCCCCGGTGCCTCACCACGACATCGACCTGACGCAGCACTTCGGGGGTAGAAAGCGCGTGGACATAGCCCCTGGCGCCAGCGGTGAAGGCTTCATACGCTTCTGCGGAATGCGGGTTGAAGGACAGCACCGACACCAGCACTCCCTTGCTGGCCAAACGCGTGCACAGTCCCGTCCAGTCGCCGCCTTCAACCACTACCCAGGCGAGATCGCCCTTGACGGCATGGTCGATGACACTGTGAGGAGCGACCACTTCCAGTTCACTGAAGGCATCATTCCAGCGCGGTACCTCGCTACTTCCTTGGTAGACCAGGTATCGAGTCATCACCGCTCTCCCATCGCGTTACCCCAGGCGCGCAGTACCGGCTTCAGCAGGAACTGCATCACCGTTCGCTTGCCGGTCAGGATATCCACCTGAGCGGTCATGCCCGGGATGACATCCACCGCTTCGGCTTCAGCGCTGTCTTCGGTTCGCACTCGAACCCGATAGTAGGTGTTTCCCTCTTCATCGGTAGTAGTGTCGGCGCTGATGTGCTCCAGCTGGGCATCCAACCCGCCATAGATGGAGAAGTCATAGGCCGTCAACTTGATGGTCGCAGGCAGGCCCGGGCGTAGAAACGCGATGTCCTGCGGCGCGATCTTGGCCTCGACCACCAGGGCGTCGTCTGTCGGGACGATATCCACCACCTCCTGACCGGGCTGAGCCACCCCGCCGATCGTATTGATCGCCAGACGCTGAACGACACCATCGACCGGCGAGCGTATCTCGGAGAGACGCACCCTGTCCTGAAGCCCCTCGCTGGACTCGTCCAGGGCCGACAGTTCACCCAGGGTCGCCGACAGCTCCTGACGCCACTCATTGCGCGCCTTCGCATCGACCTCACGAAGCTCACCCAGCGCCTCCTGAATCGCCGACTCCAGCCGCGACACCTGAGCCGTCGCTTGATTGCGCTCACCACTCGCCCTGGAGACCTCACGCTGCAAGCGCAGCACTTCAACCTCTGAGACCGCCCCGCTGGACAGCAGAGGGCGCGTCATGTTGAGTTCCTGACTGGCAAGATTCAGCTCGCGACTGGCTGCGTTGCGACGCGCAGTCGCCTCGTTGAGCTCCGCCCGGCGCTGTGCCAGTCGCTCCTGCAGTATCTGCTTCTGCTCATCCAGCGTTTCCAGACTACTGTGGTATAGCTCGCGCTCACGGGAGACGATATTGGGCGCCTGCTCGATCAATGCCTCCGACGGAGAGAAGTCCGACCCGGTAGCCAGCGCCCTCAGTCGCTCGGCCTTGGCTTGCAGGGTTTCCGCCTTCGCCCGGTTCTCGTTGAAGTTCGAGAGAAAACGCGTCGGGTCGATGCGCATCAGCAGATCGCCGGTGGAAACAAAATCACCTTCGCTGACGCGAATCTCCTGAACCACGCCTCCATCGAAGCTTTGCACCCGCTGAAGCTGGCTGGAGGGTATGACCCTGCCGCTACCGCGTGTCACCTCATCGATCGGCGCAAAGCAGGCCCAGACGATCACGCAGATGATCGCTACGACAACCATGTACAGCATCAGCCTGGCGCGCAGAGGATCCTGCTGCATTCGCGCCCAGTCTGCGTCGCTCGCCCAATCTCTGTTGAGATGGGATGCGCTGACGCGACGCGCAAACAACCGGTCGATAAAGGGGCGAAAGACTTTGCCACCTTTGCGTGATACGCGACCGACGCCTTCGAATCCCTTCTGTTCGGCACTCTTGCTGGACATCAGCTGGCCCTCCCGATCTGGCCTTTGCGCAGCGCATCCATGACGCTGTCACGCTCACCATCTGCGACCACCTTGCCAGAGTCGATGACCACGATACGATCCACCAGCGACAGCAGTGACGTGCGGTGCGTCACCACCACCATCGTCTTGCCCCCAGCGTAATCCTTGAGGTTGCGCTTGAAGGCCTCCTCGCTGGCGTGGTCCATGGCGCTGGTCGGCTCATCCAGCAACAAGATCGCCGGGTCGTGCACGATGGCTCGCGCGATCGCTACCGCCTGCTTCTGACCACCCGAAAGCATCTGTCCGCCTTCGCCTACCTGCAGCTCGACGCCCTGAGGGTGTGTGCTGACGAGTCCATCGAGCCCACTGATACGGATGGCCTTGAGCAGCAGATCGTCATCCACCCCTTCGCTGCCGGCACCGGCGATGATGTTGTCCTTCAGTGAGCCGTAAAACAGGCGAACGTCCTGAGGCACATAGCCGATATGTCGCCTCAACTGCAGAGGGTCGAACTGACGAATGTCCACATCGTCGATCAGCACCGCTCCCGACGTCGGCTGGTACAGACCGAGCAACAACTTCTGCAACGTGGTCTTGCCACAGCCAACTCGCCCCAGCAGCGCCACCTTCTGGCCTGGTGCTATCGACAGAGAGACGTCGCGAAGGCTGTCATTCTCGGCCTGGGGGTAGCGGAAGGTAACCTTGTCGAACTTCACCAGCCCCTTGACGGCGGGACGATCGATGTAGCTCTTTTCCTCACGTTCCACCGGCATTTCCATCACTCTATCCAACGACTCCAGGGCCGTGGCCGATTGATGATACTGAGCCAGCAGTGCGGCGGCCTGACTGACCGGTGCCAGCGCACGAGACGACAGCATATAGGCAGCGATCAGCCCGCCCTGGGAGAGATTGCCGTCGATGATCAGATAGACGCCGATAAGGATGACGCAGATACCGACGGTATTCTGGGTCCACTGGGCGATACTGGTGACCGAGGTTCCGAGAAACTTCAGCTGAGCGCCGGTACGCGAAAGGAAGGCACTGGCCTGCTCCCATTGCCCCTGAACTCGGCTCTCGCCCCGCAGCGTCTTGACCGTCTCGAGCTGGGAGACCGATTCCACCAGAGTGGCGTTACGTTGCGCCCCTACCTTCAAGGTCGTTTCCGACAAGTCGTGCAGCTTTCCCTGGGCACCGAGGGCGTAGAGCAAGATAAACAGCACGCCAACCACGATAGGAATGACCAGTGCAGGTCCTATCAGGCCAATGATGGCGATGAACATCAGAACGAACGGCAGGTCCACCATGGCGATCACGGTGGCGGAGCCGATAAAGCTCCGAACCGACTCGAAGGATTGCAGCATCGAGACAAAGGAACCGGTCGAGGCAGGCTTGGCCTCCATCCGCATCCCCATGACGCGAGACATGATACGCGACGAGAGCTTGACGTCAGCTCGACTGGCCGCAAGATCGACAAAGCTCGAACGCATCAACCTGAGCGTCAAGTCGAATGCCAGTACGATCAATGCACCGATGGACAACACCCACAGTGTCTCGGTGGCGTGATTGGGCACCACGCGGTCATAGACATTGAGAACGAACAGGGGCATCGCCAGCGCGAAGATGTTGATGGCGACGGAGCCCAGTATCACGTCACGGTAAAGGCGTCTGTTTTCCTTGATCACGCTCCAGAACCAATGCCCAGAACGTTTCTCGTTGACATCCTTCGACCGGGCGTCGAAACGGAACCGCGGCCGCGTATAGATCGCCGTCCCGCTGTAACGTTCGTGAAGCTCGTCCAGCGAGATTTCTACCGACGCCTGCCCCAATTCGGGGTAAATCACCTGAGCGGTACGCGCCTTGACATCGATATCGAGCAATGCGCAGGCGCGCCCCGGCTCCAGCAACAGCACGACAGGGAATAGCGCAGGATTCAACTGAACGAGGCGACTCTTGACGAGTCGCGCCGTCAGCCCGGCACGTTCCGACGCCCGGGGAAATATCCCTGGCGTCAGTGCACCATCTTCCAACGGCAGCCCGGCTGTCAGGGAATCCGCACTGACATCATGCTCGTGATAGTGAGCAATCGACAGCAGCACTTCCAGCAACTCATCCTTGACTGGGCCTCTGTCTTCGTCCTGCTCCTGCGCTTCAGGTGTTGTAAATTCTGCTTCATCCGCAACTCGTGAATCGTCCACGTAAACCTCTCTGTCGGCCGATGGCTGTACCAGAACGCCCTTTCCGTGCGACCCGGCCTATCATCCCTGCTGTCGTCACGGCTTCCTTTGCGGCAATGCAAGGACCAGAACGTGGCAGTTGCATCCATATTCCGGGAAATGGCGTCCCCGATAAGCGAGGACGCGATCATCCACTGAGCTTCTAGCCCTCCAGGCCGCGACCGTGTTCCCCTCGCGCCCAGGCAAGGGACACACTGTCATCACCGGCGGAACCAGGCAATGCCCCCATGTCCAGATTCTCGCCACTGCGTTCAAGTGTGATCTCCACTCGACGGTTCTGGCGACGACCTTCGACGGTGTCGTTGGACTGAACAGGCCGATGCGAGCCATAGCCCCGGGTTTCAATCAGCGAAGCACTGACGCCCTGGCTGACCAGGTACTGGCCCACCGCTGCCGCTCGATTACGCGACAGTGGATCATTGATGGCATCGGTACCCGAGATGTCCGCATGGCCAGCGATGAATACCCGGACCAGGTCGTTACGGCCACGGATACGGTCGGCCAACGCACTCAGTTCCTGCTTGGCGCTCGCGCTCAGCACGTAGCTGTTGATCTCGAACAGAGCGTCCGCAGGCATGACGACGTCCGGAGCCCGTGTGGAGCCGGTGAGCTCCTCGATGCTGTAGGACCGCGGACCTACCGCCGGACAGACGATATCCGGCGTGATCGACACACCGTTGCTGTCCAGCTCGGCGAGGCTCGGCAGTCCATCCTTGCGTACCTCCAGCACCTCCAGCAGGCTACCGGTGGCACGCAGGGTGCGCGCATCTGCCAGAGCAACGTCATACTGCGCGTTCACATAGGCACGACTCGCCTCGAAGTACTCATTCTCGATGTCCAGCAGGTCGAGCAGCGAACGCTGACCGATATCGAACTGCTGCTTGTAGGCTCCGCGTACGCGATCGGTCGTCTGACGGTGCTCGTTCAGGTATTCCAACTGGTCGCGCAGACGACGGGTGTCGTTGTAGGCGATGGTGGTGGTCTGACGAATGTCGACGCATGCCTTGTCACGCAGATTGACCGCCTGCTCGACGCGATCACTGGCGGCGCGGAACGACGCCAGGTCGCTGCCGCCGCGATACAGATTGAGGCTACCCACCAGTTCGATGCTGTGACGGTCTTCATGATCATTGTCGGAAATGAAGTCGCCGTCGGTGTCACTGCCCTTGTAGGTACCACTGCGGCCCACCAGGTCAAGCCTGGGATGGAAGGGCGACTTGGTGCCTTCACGCTCGGCGCGGGCGGCCTCGATGTTCTCGATGGCGGCATGGAAGTCCGGGTTACCCTCGTAGGCTAGCTGCAACGCCTGGGCGACGTCAGCGGGTAGCTGCTCGGCAAAGGTCGGCGCCGGCGCCAACGCTTCCGGCGGCAATTCGCCCACCAGACGCTGGAATCGCGCAGACACATCGTGCAGGTTGGAGGCTTCGGTGATCAGATTCGATTCGGCCAGTGCCAGACGACCGCTGATCTGCTCGAGGTCGACGCGACGACCGGCGCCGGACAGCGCACGGGCCTCGATCTGCTGGTAGACCTCCAGGTGCTTCTGATAGTTGTCCTGGGCCAGGCCCACCAGGCGGCGGTAACGCTGAACATCAAGATAGGCATTAGTTGCGTCCAACGCCGCGTCCTGACTCGCCCCCAGCAGCTCGTAGTAGCGTACCAGTTCTGCCCGGCTCAGACGCTCGACCTCGCTGGCGGTGGCGAAGCCGTCATAGATCATCTGGTTCAGCGTCACCTCGACATAGTCGGTGTCGTAGCTGCCCTGTTGATCGTTCTGACGATCCTCGAGGCCGACGCCTGCGTTGACGTCAATCTGAGGCAGATAGCCCCCAAAGGCCACCCGCTCATCGTGGCCCGCCGCCTGGAAACCATTCCAGGCGGCCAGCACCTCAGGATTGGTATTGATGGTCTGCTCCACGACGTCACGCAGGGTCGCCGCACCGGGCGATGTCGTGCCAGGCGGCAATGTCTGCGCGTCCTGGGCCATGACTCCTGACCCCATCAGCATTGACGTAGAGGCCAATGCGATGGCACTGACCAGCGGCCGCACCATGGAAGAGCGAAGTTCTCGGCGGATCGTTTTCATTCGTGTTCCCTTAATTATCAATGGCCGCAGCCAGTACAGTTGAATCTAGTACCAACGAACTAGCCCAACAACCCCGGATTCTGCAGGACCAGCCGTGCTGCTTCGGCGCTACCATTCTCATCATCCCCGGGATGGGCGAGCAGTTTCCCTGTAGCGCCGATTGTCGAGCGCTTCCCCAACGCTGCTAACATCCCATCCAGCCACAACTACTGTTACAACTACAATCCTCTCACATTCGAACACATTCGGTAACATCTCGTCATTCAATGTCATCATGGTCAGGCAAGGCACCACTTGACAGAATCCACAACATCGCCCTACAGCAAACCTGTCCCGTAGCAGTCCACAAACATGCTATCGTAATCCCTTGGATCAAGCGCCTAGCCAAGGAGTCACCGATGGCCTCATCCGAAATTCAAAAAACCCGTGTCATCAATGAATTGACCGGCTTTATCAAAAAGTTGCTGCAGGACCCCAAGGTCCTGGAGACCTCTCTAGAGATCGCCCGCCGGCACCTGGAGAGTGGCAGCGATAGTGGCGTCATGGCCGACATTGCCAACGAAATCTCGGACACCACCAGCATTCATATCCCTGACAGCGCCGAGGAGCACTCCGAAGCCGACCGGCTCTTCCTGGAGCTTCTCAAAGAGGTCGTACAGGAAGAAAAAGCGCTGTACTGACGCATTTTTTCCTCTTTTTTTCCTGCCCCCCGCCGATCGCCCCCCTGCCGTCGGCGGAATCTCGAAGATCTCCATCAAACTTGATCTGGATCAAGGTTACTATTCTTACATCGTAGTTTCGGCGTTCACACCATGGAATATCGTCTTTCCCTTTCTGCCGACATCGCCACCAAGTCCGCCTCGGTGAGACGCCACATGGGTCGCTGCCTGGCCACCAATCTGCGCAATGCACTCAGGCGCCAGGAGCCCAAGACCAAGGTCGTTGCCCAATGGGACCATCTTGTCGTAAGACTTCCGCGGGAGCTTTCTCGCGGGGATCGTCTGGCACTGGAAGCAAGCATGACCCGGATACCGGGCGTTCAGCGCGTGGCCAGGACACGTAACAGGCCGCTTGGGGACTGGCGGAACACCATCGAACAACTGGCACGCGAACGAGCATCGGAGCTCGAAGGCAAGCGCTTCAAGGTCAAGGTCAAGCGCAAGGGACATCACGACTTCGGTTCGGTGGAGGTAGAGCGTGCGCTGGGCGCAGCGCTGCTCGCCCATGCTGCTGATGCCAGGGTCGACCTGAGCACCCCGGAGGTAGTGATGCCACTGCGGATCGATGGCGACACCTTGATCGAGGAAGTCGACCTTGGGCCGGGCCTCGGTGGCTTTCCACTAGGCACCCAGGGAGAGGCACTGGTACTGATGTCAGGGGGTTATGACTCCCCGGTGGCGGCCTATCGGATGCTCAGGCGCGGCATCAAGTGTCACTTTGTCCTCTTTCGTTTTGGCGGACAGGAACAGGAAAGCGCGGTCAAGGCGCTGACCCGAGACCTGTGGCAACGATACAGCGCCTCCCACAAGGCCAACTTCATCACCGTTCCCTTCGAGGAAGTGGTCGAGACACTGCGTCGCGAGGTACCTGATGGCCTGGTGTCGCTGGTGCTCAAGCGCTTGATGATCGAGGCCGCCGCAAGAGTCGCGCAACGCGCGCGCATCCCCGCCCTGGTGACAGGAGAGGCGATCGCCCAGGTATCGAGCCAGACACTGACCAATCTCGGCCTGATCGACCGCGCCAGCCACCTGCCGGTGTTGCGACCGCTGCTGACCGATGACAAGCAGACCATCATCGATGAGGCCCACCGGATCGCTACCGCTGAGGCGTCGAGCCGAATGCCCGAGTACTGCGGCGGGATGTCCAGCCGCCCCAGGGTCAAGGCGTCGCTGAAGGAACTTCAGGCGGCAGAGGCCAGGCTACCGGCCGACCTGCTGGATCGCGCCCTGGCCAGCGCCACTCGCCAGCCTGTCGATGCGCCAGTATCCAAAGGCGTCAGCGCACCCTCCCAGGAGCCTCTGGCAAAAGTCTCCTTTGGAGGCCTCCACGACTTCGCCCGAACGGCGACCCGGGTCATCGATGTGCGGCCCCCGGACGACGTCGAGCGCCGTCCGCTTGGGCCACTCGCCTGCCCCGTCGATCATATTCCCTTCTATGAACTGGCGACCCGCAGCGATGCGCTTGATCCCGACACCCGCTATCTCCTCTACTGTGACCAGGGTGTCATGAGCCGCCTCCAGGCGCTGCACCTCAAGGACCGAGGCCTTGAGCATGTCGGCCTGCTGGTGGCGTCCTCCTGACAATGCACCGTCTGCGCAACGGCTTTTTCATGGCTGCGCCCAAGCACGATAGCGGATGCACACGACCTCGATCCTAGCTACAATCGTCGCCTGATTTTCAACGGGATATCACGTCACACCATGTCCATCACCGCACCCGACAAGCGCCAGATTCTGGTCACCAGCGCCTTGCCCTACGCCAACGGCGCCATTCACCTGGGCCACCTGCTGGAGTACATCCAGACGGATATCTGGGTGCGGTTCCAGAAGAGTCGCGGCCACCAGTGCCACTACGTCTGCGCCGATGACGCCCACGGCACCGCGATCATGCTGCGTGCCGAGCAGGAGGGCATCACCTCCGAGGCGCTGATCGACCGCGTATCCCGCGAACACCAGCAGGACTTCGCCCGTTTCGGCGTGGCCTTCGACAACTACCACTCGACCCACTCCGAGGAAAACCGCCACTTCAGCGAGCTTATCTATAAGCGCCTGCGCGACAAGGGGCACATCGCCACCCGTGACATCGAGCAGATGTACGATCCGGTCAAGGGTCTGTTCCTGGCCGATCGTTTCATCAAGGGCACCTGTCCCAAGTGCCACACCGCGGATCAGTACGGCGACAACTGCGAGGCCTGCGGCGCCACCTATACCCCTGCCGAGTTGATCGATCCGGTATCGGCTATTTCCGGCGCCACCCCGGAAGTCCGCAGCTCCACCCACTACTTCTTCAAGCTGCCTGACTTCGCCGACTTCCTCAGTGCCTGGATCAAGGACGACCATGTCCAGCCGCAGATCCGCAACAAGCTGATGGAATGGTTCGAGTCCGGATTCAACGAGTGGGACATCAGCCGCGACGCGCCCTACTTCGGCTTCGAGATTCCTGACGCGCCGGGCAAGTACTTCTATGTCTGGCTGGACGCTCCGATCGGCTACCTGGCGAGCTTCAAGAACCTGTGCGAGCGTGAGGGGCTGGACTTCGACAGCTACTGGGAGCGCGACTCAAAGGCCGAGGTCTACCATTTCATCGGCAAGGACATCGTCTACTTCCACGCCCTGTTCTGGCCGGCGATGCTGCACGGGGCCGAGATGCGCACCCCCACCGCAGTCAACTGCCACGGCTTCGTCACGGTCAACGGCGCCAAGATGTCCAAGTCACGCGGCACCTTCATCAAGGCCGCGACCTACGCCGAGCATCTCAATCCCGAGTACCTGCGCTACTACTTCGCCGCCAAGCTCACCTCCCGTGTCGATGACCTCGACCTGAACCTCGAGGACTTCGCGCTCAGGGTCAATGCCGACCTGGTGGGCAAGGTGGTCAACATCGCCAGCCGCTGCGCTGGTTTCGTCAAGAAGCTCGGAGGTGGGCAGCTGTCGACTCACTGCGCCGAGCCGGACATGCTGGCACGCTTCATCGCCGCCGGTGACGAGATCGCCGACTACTATGAACAGCGGGAGTTCGGCCGCGCCATGCGCAAGGTGATGGAACTGGCCGACGAGGCCAACAGCTACATCGCCGACCAGGCCCCCTGGGTGCTGGCCAAGGAGGCAGGCCGCGAGCAGGAAGTGCTCGACATCTGCTCCATGGGAATCAACCTGTTCCGTCAGCTGATGGTCTACCTGGCCCCGGTCGTACCGGCCATGGCCGAACAGGCCAGACTGTTCATGAATCTCGACACCCTCGACTGGAACAGCCGCGAGACCTGGCTGGGCGATCACCCCGTCAACAAGTTCAAGCCGCTGATGACCCGGGTCGAGAACGATCGTATCGATGCCATGATCGAAGCATCGAAGGAGGATCTGGTGGAAGAACAGAAGCTCAAGGAAACGCCCAAGGGACCGCTGGCCGAGACGCCGATCGCCGACGAGATCAGCTTCGACGACTTCGCCAAGGTGGACCTGCGTATCGCCCGAATCGCCAAGGCGGAATACGTCGAAGGGGCCGACAAGCTGCTCAAGCTGTCGCTGGATCTCGGCGGCGAAAGCCGCCAGGTCTTCGCCGGCATCCGTCGCGCCTATTCGCCGGAGGCTCTCGAAGGCAAGCTGACCGTCATGGTGGCCAACCTGGCACCGCGCAAGATGCGCTTTGGTGTTTCCGAAGGCATGGTGCTGGCGGCTGGCAACGACGACGGCATCTATCTGCTCGAACCCCACAGTGGCGCAGAACCCGGCCAGCGGGTCAGCTAAGGGGTTCCATCAAGCCCATGCGCCGGCGGGACCCTGCCCGCCGGCCGTTACCTCGTGCATTCCATGACCGACGTTCTTCTCGTCCTCGTCAGTACCGCCCTGGTCAACAACTTCGTGCTGGTGCAGTTTCTCGGGTTATGCCCTTTCCTGGGGGTGTCCTCGAAGCTGGAATCGGCGCTGGGCATGTCCCTTGCCACCACCTTCGTACTGACCCTGTCATCGGCGGCCAGTCACCTGCTGCACCGTTATCTGCTGGTGCCGCTGGATCTTGAGTACCTGCGCACCATCGCCTTTATCGTGGTGATCGCCGTGGTAGTCCAGGCCACCGAGGTCATGGTCCGCCACCTGAGCCCCCTGCTGCATCGGGTGCTCGGCATCTTCCTGCCGCTGATTACCACCAACTGCGCGGTGCTGGGCGTGGCGCTGCTGAGCCTGGGTCGCGACGGCGGCTTCTTCGATGCGCTGCTGTACGGATTCAGCGCCGCTCTGGGCTTCTCGCTGGTGTTGATCCTGCTGGCGGCCATGCGCGAACGCCTGGCGGGCGCCGATGTACCCCGCCCGTTTCGCGGTGCAGCCATCGCCATGATCACCGCCAGCCTGATGTCGCTGGCCTTCATGGGCTTCACCGGACTTGCCACCGGGGGCTCCCCATGAGCCTGACGAGTCTTGTCGGCGTGGTCCTGATGGTCGCGCTGATCGGCGTCTGCGGCGGACTGCTGGGCTGGCTGAACCGTCGCTTCAAGGACGGCGAGGATGGCCTGGTGGAGCAGATCGACGCCCTTTTGCCCCAGACCCAATGTGGCCAGTGTGGCTATCCCGGCTGTCGGCCCTACGCCGAAGCCGTCGAGCAGGGAGAGGCCATCAACCGCTGTCCACCGGGCGGCGAGGCAACCATTCTTGAGTTGGCCGAACTGCTTGGTCGGGAACCTCTGCCGCTCGACGGCGACGCCGACGATACCCCCCGGGTGGCCTTTATTCGGGAAGATGAATGCATCGGCTGCACCAAGTGCATCCAGGCCTGCCCGGTGGACGCCATCCTCGGTGCCTCGAAGATGATGCACACGGTCATCGCACACGAATGCACCGGCTGTGATCTGTGTATCGCTCCCTGTCCGGTGGACTGCATCGACATGCTGCCAAGAGAGCCACAACCCCGCTGGACCGCCGGCATCATCGCCAGCGACCGTACCACGGAGACGCTTCATGGCAGTACTTGAGCGGCTCTGGCGATCACTGGCGACGGGTACCCGGCCCGCTGGCGGCGTGCTGCCTCCTACCCGCAAGTCGCAGACCCGTGACCTGGGCATACGCACGCCGCCGCTACCGGCCAGGGTGACATTGTTGCTGGAAGATGGCCGCGACCAGCCCTGGCGAGAGGTCCAGCCCATCGTCAAGCCAGGCCAGTACGTGCGTGCCGGCGAGCCAGTGGCACGCGCCGTCGGCCACCTGGCGCTGCCGGTGCACGCCAGCATCTCGGGCCACGTCAGCGCGCTGTTCATGCACGACGAGGCGGACGCCGGCGGACAACACCCGCCCGCCGTGGTGATCGAGGCCGACGGCGCTTCACAGCACCACTGGCTGCCGCCGCTCGACTGGCAAGGCGCGGCCCCCGACGAGATCATCCAACGGATTGCCGACGCCGGCATCGCCGGCATGGGCGGCGGCGGATTTCCGGCCCATCTCAAGGTCCGCGCGGCACGCCAGGCGGGCATCGATACCCTGGTGGTCAACGCCGCCGAGTGCGAACCCTACCTGAGCGCCGATGACCAGACACTGCGCCAGCACACCGACCGGGTGCTGCTCGGTGCAGCAATGGTGGCCCATGCCACCGGGGCCGCCTCTATTGTCATCGGCATCGAAGACGACAAGCCCGAGGCGGCCAGCGCCGTGCGGGCCCGGCTAAACGAGTTGCCCTGTCCGGCACGACTCGAGGTGATCCCCACCCGCTACCCCAGCGGCGGCGAGCGCCAGCTGATCGAGCGCCTGCTGGGCCGCCGTCTCGCCTCTGACCAGCTGCCGGTTGACGCCGGCGTGCTGTGTCACAATCCCGGGACCCTGGCGGCCATCCACGACGCGGTGGCGCTCGGCAAGCCGATGATCGAGCGCACCCTGACCCTGGCGGGCCGAGCACTGGCACGCCCCGGCAATGTCACCGCGCGCCTGGGCACCGCCATCGACTACCTGCTGCAGGACGCCGGCCTCGATCGCGCCAGATTGTCTCGGGTGATCGAAGGCGGGCCGATGATGGGCCAGGCGATCGAATCGCTTGACCAACCCATCACCCAGACCACCAACGGCCTGATCGCCGCTGACGCGGCAGAACTGCCGACGCCGCCCCCCGCACGCCCCTGCATCCGTTGCGGCGACTGCCAGCCGGCCTGCCCGGCGGGCCTTGCCCCTCAGCAGCTGTGGTGGCACGCCCAGGCAGGCGAAGACCACAAGGCCGAGGCAAACGGCCTGTTCGACTGCATCGAGTGCGGCGCCTGCGACTACGTCTGCCCCAGCCATCTGCCGCTGGCCAACGGCTTCGGCGAGGCCAAGCAGCGCCTGCGCACCGCGCGCACCGAGAGCGCCCGGGCCGACCAGGCCCGCCACCGCTTCGAGGCACGCCAGGCCCGCGAGCAGCGCGAGGCGGCCGAGCGTGAAGCACGTCGCCAGGCCCGTCGTCAGGCCGCCACCCGGCGCGGCCAGGAGCGTGACGCAAGCAGCGCCGAGGATAGCTCAGCCGGTGCAAAAGGCGCTGCCAGCGCCCCGGACGTGCGTGGCCTGCGCATCGCCCAGGCAGCCGCCAAGGCCGCGGCACGCAAGGCTGAGAAGGCGCTGGAGCGCGCCGCCCAGCAGCAGCAATCGGCGGATGTCCTCGCCGACCTCGAGACTCAGCTGGATACCGCCAGACAGCACCTCGCCGCCGCCGATGCACGACTCAAGGCCGCCCGTCAGGAGGAAACCCGGCCATGAGCCACCTTCACCGCCACACCAGCGCAGACAGCGCTCGCCGTGGACACGACAGCGCTACCTTGATGCGTCGGGTGACGCTGGCCTGCCTGCCCGGACTCATCACCCAGAGCTGGTTCTTCGGCCTTGGCGTCGTCACCAACGTCATCACCGCAGCGGCCTGCTGTGTGCTGATCGAGGCGATGATGCTGGTGGCGCGTCGGCGGCCCGTCTCGCCGACCATCGCTGATGGCAGCGCCCTGTTGACCGGGGTACTGCTGGGTGCGGCGCTGCCGGCGGGCACCAGCCTGTGGCTGATCCTGATCGGCTCGCTTGCCGCCGTGGCGGTGGCCAAGCACCTTTACGGCGGGCTCGGCCAAAACCTGTTCAACCCCGCCATGGTGGGCTACGCCCTGCTGCTGGTGTCCTTCCCCACCCAGATGAGCCTGTGGCCCGCACCCTCGGGGCTATTCGGCCCCGACGCCGTCGAGCCCTCGACCTGGCTGGCACGCTGGCTGGGACAGCACCCGCCAGCCGCACTGGATGCGCTGAGCGGTGCCACACCGCTGGACGCCTACCGCCATCGCGCCGCAGCCGAGCTAGTGGCACCAGCGGCGCTGGAGGCCTGGCGCAACGTCGCCCTGGCCTGGCTGGCCGGAGGTCTTTACCTGCTCTACCGCCGGCTGATCGACTGGCGCCTGCCGCTGTCCATGCTCGCCTCCATGGCCTTGCTCGCCTGGCTGTTCGATCAACTGTCGGCCAGCGGCGGAGTCGGCTTCCACCTGCTCGGGGGCGCGGCCATGTTCGGCGCCTTCTTTATCGTCACCGACCCGGTCAGTGCCGCCAGCGGTCGTCGTGCACGCCTGGCCTATGGTGCCGGCATCGGCGCCCTGACGATGATCATCCGTGCCTACGGCGGCTACCCTGACGCCGTGGCCTTCGCCGTGCTGCTGATGAACCTGGCCGCCCCCCTGCTCGACCAGCTGGTGCCCGACCGGTCATCGAATGCTCGAGCCACCCGGAGGCACAACGATGACGGCTAGCCAGCGACACCGCCCTGGTCAAGAACGCTGATGGACGACCGCCTCACTTGGAAAGCACTGATAGACTGCGCTGATGAATAGCCCTGATAGCAACACGTCGGCTCCGCGAACACTGGCCGTGAAACTTGCCCTGTTCGCCCTGGTGACCCTGGGTGCGGTCAGCCTGACCCAGGCGCTCAGCGAGGGGCGCATCGAGGCCAATCGCCAGGCCCACCAGGACGCCCTGCTGCAAAGCCTGGCGCCTCAGGGCACCGCCAGGCTGGTGCCGGCGCCGGCCGCTGACCAAGGCTGGCAGGCGCTGGACGAAAGCGGCACGCTGCTCGCCACCCTGCAACCCTCTTCAGCGCTCGGCTACGCAGGCCCCGTCGAGGTGCTGGTAGCACTGACACCGCAGCGGCGTGTCACGGCAGTGCGCGTCGTCGATCACCGCGAGACACCGGGGCTTGGCGACGCCATCGAGCGCCGCAAGGGCCCCTGGATCGATCAGTTCGAAGGCCTCGCGCGCCGCCAGCTGGACCTGGCCCCGCAGGGCGCCATCGAAGCCCTGACCGGTGCCACCATCACCTCTCGCGCCGTCATCCGGGCGGTGAACGAAGCGGTGCTGACTGCCGGGTCGCCGCGTGATACGCCAGACGCCAGTAACCAGGAGCCCAGCCCATGACCCGCAGCGACGCTCGCGACATCGCCATCAAGGGGCTGTGGAGCAACAATCCCGCCCTGGTCCAGTTGCTCGGCCTGTGTCCGCTACTGGCCGTCACCGGCAGTGTGGTCAATGGCCTGGGGCTCGGGATCGCCACCCTGGGGGTGATGCTCGGCGCCAGCGCCTCGGCCTCGGCGCTGCGCCACCAGGTACGCCCAGAGGTACGCCTGCCGGCCTTCGTGTTGATCATTGCTGCCTTCGTGACCTGCGTCGAACTGGCCATGGCGGCGCTGGCCTACGAGCTCTACCAGGTGCTCGGCATCTTCCTGCCGCTGATCGTCACCAATTGCGCCATCCTGGCTCGGGTCGAGGCCTTTGCCTCCCGCCAACCGCTCAAGCCGGCCCTGTTCGACGCCCTGATGAACGGCCTCGGCTTCTCTCTGGTGCTGGTGTTGATCGGGGGTATCCGCGAACTTCTGGGGCAAGGCACCCTGTTCGCCGGCATGGACCTGCTGCTGGGCGACGCAGCCGGTGATTGGACACTGCACCTGCCGGGTGATGGCGGCATGCTGTTTCTGGTGCTGCCACCAGGCGCCTTTCTGGTCACAGGGCTGCTGATCGCCGCGAAGAACGCCATCGACGACGCCGTGAAGCGCCGCCGCCCTGCGCCGACCCGGACGCCCAGGGACGAACGCCGGGTGCGGGTTACCGGGGTCGTGCGCTGAAGATCCGCCCGACCTGGCCCGCTGTCTATTCAGCCCCTGGCTTGCCAACCAAAGAGACGAGCATGAACGCTGCCAAACGCCACGAGATCTTTACCCGCCTGCGGGCCCACAATCCCGAGCCGACCACCGAGCTCAACTGGAGCACACCTTTTGAACTGCTGGCCGCGGTACTGCTGTCGGCGCAGGCCACCGACGTCGGCGTCAACAAGGCCACCGCTCGCCTGTTCCCGGTGGCCAACACACCCCAGGCGATCATCGATATCGGGATCGACGCGCTCAAGGACCACATCAAGACCATCGGCCTTTTCAACACCAAGGCCGAAAACCTGATGAAGACCTGCCATCTGTTGATCGAGCGCCATGGCGGCGAGGTGCCGGCCACCCGTCCGGCGCTGGAGGCCCTGCCCGGGGTCGGACGCAAGACCGCCAACGTGATACTCAACACCGCCTTCGGCCAGCCCACCATCGCCGTGGACACCCACATCTTCCGGGTCTCCAACCGCACCGGCATCGCCAAGGGCAAGAACGTGGTGGAGGTCGAGGAACGGCTGGTGCGCCACGTCCCCCGCGAATTTCGCCAGGACGCCCACCACTGGTTGATCCTCCATGGTCGCTATACCTGCGTGGCACGCAAGCCTCGCTGCGGCAGCTGTGTCATCGAGGATCTGTGCGAGTTCAAGGACAAGACCGACATCTAGACCTTGCATGGGCCGCGACTGCACCCAGCGACGGTTTTCGCCCGTCCTGGCCCCCAGCACCACAGACGAAAGCGCTCGCCGGCGACAGCGCCATCACCAAGGATGCAGCGCCGGAAGCCGAAAGCCGAAAGCCGAAAGCCGAAAGCCAGGCGAATTACGCCAAAGTTCAAGCGCAGCCGGCGGCCAGACGCGTTAGCCTGAGGGCCCAAGTCTCAACATGAGCGGTTAACGATGCAGGAAGTGCTACAGCAACTCTGGATTCCGCTGGCCATGGCCGTGAGCTTTGGCGCCTTCACCGGCTCGCTGTTCCGGCTAAGTGGCCGCCCGGGCTCCGAGCGGCCACTGATGTTCCCGGTGCTTGGCCTGCTCGGCGGCCTGACCGCCTTCATGGTCCACCAGGTGCTGGTGTGGACGGTGGGCGCGCCGACCTGGCTGTTACCGATCCTGGTGGTGCTCCAGGTCTGGCTGTGGCTCGGGCCGCTGGGTCCGAAGATCCCCCGCCGGGAACAGGACCCACGAGAATGATCGTCTCCCCGTCAGACTGGCGACCACAAGAGGCGCCCCTGCCATAGCAGGGGCGCCTCTTTGTTGGCCAATACTGTCCGACGAACAGTGCCTGAACGTTAGAACGTCACCGAGCGCAGGCATAATTCCAGGCTTTCTACGAAAAGTCGGCGAGCGCAGGCACTCTTCATGCAAGCCCTATTGGCGAGTGGACGGGCACGGCGCCCCACAGGGCGCACAGGCGCTGGCGTCACGCTGGTTCAGCGAGGTGCGAGCGTGGCCGTCGCCCATGTTGAAGGCGAAGGTGGGACTGGCCAGGTGGTCGGCCATGATCAATACCAGAATCGCCAGCAACAGACCGATGACGCGGCTTCGATGATAGGCGGCTTTCATGGGAATCACCTTGAACAATGGATCAGTGGGTCGGTCGATCAGTTGGGCAGCCGGAACCAGGGGCGCAGGCGAATCCCCACCAGCGAACCGACGAAGGCGCAGGCGAACCACACCCAGGCGTGCAGGCTGCCCGAGGCCAGTCCCGAAAACAGCGCGCCGATATTGCAGCCGAAGCCCAGCCGGGCACCGTAGCCCAGCAGCAGGCCGCCGATGATCGCCGCCAGGAACTGACGTCCCTCGATGGGCTTGCGACTGGCTTCATTGAAGCGATTGGCCAGACCCGCCGCCAGCATGGCACCCAGCAGCAGACCGAAGTTCATCACCGAGGTGATGTTCACCAGCACCGAATCGGCCAGCGCCATGGCCGGGTAGTCCCAGGTCCAGAACTCGAACTGACTCATGTCCACGCCGATGGCCTGCAACGCCTTGGCGCCCCAAAGGTTGAAGGCGAAGGTGATGCCCCAGGGCGCCCCGCCGATGGCCAGGGTCAGGGTGTTGCCGATCGCCAGCACCAGGATCGCCCAGACGAAGGGCCAGCGTCCCTGCACCAGGGTGCGCAGCACCCCGCCTTCGGCAGGTGCCAGGCGCAGCTCGGAGCGCTCCAGCGAACCATGGGCGCGGCGTTCCACGCGATTGACCCACAGCATCACCAGCGCCAGTCCCGCCCACTGTACCGCGATGGCGCCGATGACCCCGACACTGTCGATCAGGCTGACAGGATCCAGGCTCGGCAGGTCGAGCCACCACGGCAGGTGGATCGAACCGACCACCGCACCGATGATGAAGAACGCAAGTGTCACCAGCATGCGCAGGTTGCCGGCGCCGACGGTAAACAGCGTGCCTGAGCCACAGCCTCCACCGAGCTGCATGCCCAGGCCGAACACGAAGGAGCCCACCACCAGCGAGGTGCCGATGGGCGCCACCGCCCCCACCATGCCGGGCTCTCCGCTGCCGAGCAGCGGAATCATCAGCGCAGAGGTCAGTGCAAACAGGATCAACTGGGCACGCATGCCGGCGCCGCGACGCTTGGTGACCAGGTTGCGCCAGCCGGCGGTAAAGCCAAAGGCCCCATGGTAGAGCGCCATCCCCAGCGCGATACCGACGCCGAACAGCGCCACCAGGAAAGGAGCGGTCTCGAGCCACACCAGCCCGCCCAGGATCAGCATCCCGGCCAGGGCCACGCCGACGACGAAACGATCGACAGGAAGGCGGCCCTGGACGGGGGCCGCAGCGGAAGTCTGTGTCATGGTAGTGATCTACTCGTGATGAGAGGGCCACGCCGGCGACCCGGGGTCGGCGGCGTGGCGATAGCGTCAAACCCTGCCATCCAGCAACAGGTCCGGCACGGACGCAGAAGCGAGGCAACGATAACGTAGCAAAGGCGCAGCAATTGCGCGAAATCGACGCTTTAACAAGGCGCCAACCGGAGCCTCAGGGCAGCCGGAGCCTCAGAGCGATCAGTCGTCACCAAGGCCCAGGGCGTCGAGCACCTTGCCCAGTCCCTGCTTGGCCACCGCCAACGGGCGTGACTCGTCCTGGGTCCACTCGGCCATGGAGCCGTCATACAGTGCCACATTGTCGAAGCCGGCGATTTCGCTGAGCACGAACCAGTCGGTGGCGGCCCAGTGGCCGGTGTTGCATAAGGCCACGGTCTTGGCGCTGGCGTCCAGCTCGGCCGCCTGTATCCGCGAGGTCACCTGGGCGGTGTCCAGACGCCAGGCGCCGCCATCGTTGGCCAGCAGGCTCTGGTGAGGCAGGTTCAAGGCACCCGGGATGGTGCCGGGGGCCGCCGCCGCCGGCGACTGATTGTCCCCCTTGAAGTAATCCTCGGGGCGAGCGTCGACCAGCTGCCCCTGGGACTCCCGTGCGGCCTCGACCTCTTCAGTGGTGGCCAGCAGTGACTCGTCCAGGGCGCCCTCGAAGCGCACCGGGTCGGGATATTCGACGGGGCCACTGACGACCTCCAGCCCCTGTTCCTTCCAGCCCGCAAAGCCACCGTCGAGGATCGCCACCTGGTCATGGCTGAGTACCTTGAAGGTCCAGTAGACCCGTGCCGCGCTGCCGAAGTCGGTGGCACCCGTGCCCGCCGGCACCAGCACCACGGTATCGTCGTTGTCGATACCGAGCCCACCGATCAGCCGCTGTAGACTCGACACCGGCGGCATCACCCCGGTGACGCCGTCACGGCTCTCGCGCCAGCCGTCTTCGGTATAGCTCGAGTACAGGCTGCCCGGGATATGGGCGTCTTCGAAGCTCGAGCGATCGCCGCCATTGTCGATGCTGGAGCGAATGTCCAGCACCACCAGATTATCGTTGTCCAGATGCTCGCTCAGCCAGGCGGGGCTGACCAGCGGATCGACCTCAAGCGCCTGGGCGGAGCCTGCCACCAGCAAGGCACCGGCAAATGTCAGGGACCTCAGCATGATCTTGACCTCCTAGGTGGGTGTTGACGCCCATTATCCCGCTCGGAGCAGCAAACTCAATATGCTTGCAATGAATAATAATTTTCATGCTCATAACTAGCCGACATGAATATTCGCTCCAGCGAATGCCGAGCAACGCAGCAGGCGCAATGCCTTGTCATGCAAGGCGCTTGGTAGCACACCCCTCGTGCACGCGCCTCGTGCACGCCCCTACTGTCACGCTCCTCATGCAAGGTCCTTCCCAGACGGTCTTTCCCACAAGGTCCTTCCCAGACGGTCCTTCGGCCATACCCACAGGATCCTTTCTGCCAGGCGATACGCGAGCGGCCTTCCCCACCAGGTTACAGCGACAGTTCGCCTCCCCGTTCGACGGCGCGGACATAGCCGGGCCGTTGGCGACAGCGCTCGACAAAGGCGCCAAGCTGCGGGTGGTCGCCCAGCTGGCCACGACCTTCCAGCGCCAGCAGCGGGAAGCTCATCTGTATGTCGGCGGCACTGAAGCGCTCGCCCGCGAACCATTCTCGCCCTTCCAGGCTGTGCTCCCAGAAGTCCATCAGACGGCGGATCTCCGGCCCCAGATACTGCTTGCGCACGCCCTCGGCAAAGAGCCGGCCCAGCGGCCGCATCAGCGCCGGCACCGGCGGTTTGCCGAGTCGGCTGAACACCAGATTCATGACCAGTGGCGGCATGGCCGAGGCCTCGGCGTGGTGCATCCAGAACACGAAGTCGGTGGTGTCGGCCCTTGACGGCTCGGGCCACAGTCGATGCTCGGTATCGAAGCGCCTGAGCAGGTAGTCGATGATGGCGCCGCTCTCCGCCACCACGCGGCTACCTGCGTCTTCATCGGTGATCACCGGGGACTTGCCCAGCGGGTGCACCTGCTTGAGTGCGGCGGGTGCCAGCATGGTCTTCTGATCTCTGGCGTACTGGCGGATCTCGTAGTCCACGCCCAGCTCTTCCAGCAGCCAGACGATACGCAGCGAACGCGAATTTTCCAGATGGTGCACGACGATCATGGGGCTCTCCTTGGAACGAGTCATGCCTTGAGGCGGGTCTTTCCCTGAGACAGGCAATGGCCTGAAGTGTGGCTCTCCCCGACATGGGCCGGGGCGTGTTGGATGGGCTGACGGGCGCGGCGACGACCTGCATGAAACAACCGCCCCACAGACACAAACGGCGCCCCGGAGGGCGCCGTTGTCGCGGTGAGCAATCAGCGCGGTTCGAACATCTCGTCGCCGACTTCATCGATGTAGCGTTCGGCCTTCTGCCGCATCAGGGCGTCACAGGCTTCGCGTCCCGGCACCAGGTCAGAACGCTCGAACCGATGCTCCAGGGTCTCGCCGCCCTCGATGGGCTTGCGGATGACACCGCTGACGCGGAACTGACCGCCCTGCTCCTCGGGTTGCGAGATGATCAGGTAACCACGGTACTCGACCGCTTCGGCCTCGGGCGCGGCCCGGGACGACGACTTGCCGTCCCCCTTGAACAGCGCTCCGAACAGTTGCTTCAGCATGGGAACTCCTTTGGCCTGTCGCGCGACGTTACCACTCAGTCCTGACGACGCCCCTTGCCGGCAGCGATGCGCAGACGCAGGGCGTTGAGCTTGATGAAGCCTTCGGCGTCCTTCTGGTCGTAGGCGCCCTGGTCATCCTCGAAGGTGGCGATGGACTCGTCGAACAGCGACTCGTCGGAGCGGCGACCGGCGACGATGGCGTTGCCCTTGTAGAGCTTCATGCGCACCACACCGGAGACGTTCTTCTGGGTCTCGTCGATGGCCGCCTGCAGCATGCGGCGCTCGGGGCTCCACCAGTAGCCGTTGTAGATCACCTCGGCGTACTTCGGCATCAGCTCGTCTTTCAGGTGGGCCTCTTCGCGGTCGAGGGTCAGCGACTCGATGGCGCGGTGAGCACGCAGCATGATGGTGCCCCCGGGTGTCTCGTAGCAGCCGCGGGACTTCATGCCGACGTAGCGGTTCTCGACGATGTCGAGACGGCCGATACCATTGTCGCCACCCAGCTTGTTGAGCTTCTCGAGTACTTCGTGGGGCTTCATCGGCTCGCCGTCGATGGCCACGATGTCACCCTTGTCGAAGGTCAGCTCGACGTAGGTCGGGGTATCGGGAGCGGCCTCCGGCGACACGCTCCAGCGCCACATGTCTTCCTCGGCCTCGGCCCAGGGATCCTCGAGGATGCCGCCCTCGTAGGAGATATGCAGCAGGTTGGCGTCCATGGAGTACGGCGACTTCTTCTTCTTGCTGAAGTCCACCGGAATATCGTGCTGCTGGCAGTAGGCCATCAGCTTCTCGCGGGAGTTGAGATCCCACTCGCGCCACGGGGCGATCACCTTGACGCCGGGCTTGAGCGCATAGCCGCCAAGCTCGAAACGCACCTGATCGTTGCCCTTGCCGGTGGCGCCGTGAGAAATCGCGTCGGCACCGGTCTGGTTGGCGATCTCGATCAGGCGGCGGGCGATCAGCGGACGGGCGATGGAGGTGCCCAGCAGGTACTCGCCCTCGTAGATGGTGTTGGCGCGGAACATCGGATACACGTAGTCGCGCACGAATTCTTCGCGCAGGTCCTCGATGTAGATTTCCTTGACGCCGAGGGCCTCGGCCTTGGCACGGGCAGGCTCGACTTCCTCGCCCTGACCGATGTCAGCGGTGAAGGTCACCACCTCGCAGTCGTACGTTTCCTGCAACCACTTGACGATGACGGATGTGTCCAGTCCGCCGGAATAGGCGAGCACGACCTTCTTTACATCGGACATGCTAGGGGCTCCTTCTTGTAACCAACCATGGTGTGACCAACGCATTCGCGGCGCGAATAACGCCCGAAGAGCGCCGATTATAGCGTGCATCTGGGGTGCCGAATACCGGCCACGGGACGCCGCTGCCCCAAACTGCTAGACTTTCGCCGTTTCGGCCTGCCAACAGCAGGCCCCCTGACCCCACACGGCCCGACTAAGGAGAGGTGCATGAGCGAGCTGATCGCCCGCGAACTCATGGCGCAACGTTTTCGCAGTTTTCTGCCGGTGGTGGTGGATATCGAGACCGGCGGCTTCAACCCGGAATCCGACGCCCTGCTGGAGATCGCCGCCGTCACCCTGACCATGGACCCGGAGGGCAACCTGTTGCCCGACGCCACCTTCGCCTACCACATCGAACCCTTTGCCGGTGCCAATGTGGAGCAGGCAGCGCTGGATTTCACCGGCATCCGCCTCGATGACCCGCTGCGCAAGCAGGTGGCGGTCAGCGAGTCCGAGGCGCTTGGCGAGATATTTCGACCGGTGCGCAAGGCGATCAAGGCCCACGGCTGTACCAGAGCCATCCTGGTGGGTCATAACGCCGCCTTCGACCACGGCTTTCTCAACGCCGCGGTCAATCGCTGCGAGATCAAGCGCAACCCCTTCCACCCCTTCTCGAGCTTCGACACCGCCTCGCTTGCCGGCCTGGTCTACGGCCAGACCGTGCTCGCCCGAGCCTGTCGCGCCGCCGGCATCGAGTTCGACAACAACGCCGCGCACTCGGCCCGCTACGACACCGAGCGCACCGCCGAGCTGTTCTGCGCCATGGTCAATCGCTACAAGGACCTGGGAGGATGGCGGCTGGCCCAGCAGGAACAGGGCATGGAAGAGGATTGATCCCCTTCGGTCGCTAAAGTCTCAAGACGATAAAGGCCCCGATGGTCGATGACCATCGGGGCCTTTATCGTAGTTGCGAAGCTTTCGCGGCAGCCGGTCGACGCGGTCCCGCCGGACAACGATTTATGGAGAGGCGTTGGCCTGGCGGGCGCAGGGCCACCAACAGCGCTCTTTAGTCGGCAGCGCCTTCCTCGTTCTGGCGGGCACGCTCGGCGGCCTGCTTGACCAGCGGCTCGAGTTCGCCGTTGTTGTGCATCTCGACGACGATGTCGCAGCCGCCGACCAGCTCGCCTTCCACCCACAGCTGCGGGAAGGTCGGCCAGTTGGCCACCTTGGGCAGCTCCGCGCGGATGTCGGGGTTGTCCAGCACGTTGACGAAGGCAAAGCGCTCGCCACAGGCCATCAGCGCCTGCACGGTCTGGGCGGAGAAGCCGCACTGCGGCAGCTGCGGAGACCCCTTCATGTAGATCAGGATGGGATTTTCGCTGATCTGGCGCTGAATATTCTCGACGGTGGTACTCATCACGGCTCCTCGTTGAAACGGGCTTGGCTTGCTCGCCCTTGCTAAGTGACGCAGACCGGGACAATGGGGGCATTCCGCCCCATTTTCAATGCGGCCCCGGCGGACTACCTCGCAGGAGGCAATACCCGATGGCCACACTCGGCCTTTGCATGGCCGCATTGTACGGCCCGGCGGCGCGTTGCGCATCCCCTCGGGGCTGGCTAGGATGGTCGTTTTTTACCTCGTTGGAGAGATGCCATGGCCACCCGCCACTTCCTGACCCTACTGGACCTGAGCCAGGATGAACTGCGCTACCTCATCCAGCGCGCCATCACCATCAAGAACGGCCTCAAGGCCCACGGCCCGACCTACACGCCGTTCACCAACCGCACCCTGGCGATGATCTTCGAGAAATCCTCGACCCGTACCCGGGTGTCCTTCGAGACCGCCATGGCCCAGTTTGGCGGGCACGCGCTGTTTCTGTCACCGCGCGACACCCAGCTGGGGCGCGGCGAGCCCATCGGTGACACCGCACGGGTGCTCTCGGAGATGGTCGATGCGGTGATGATCCGGACCTTTTCCCACCAGGGTCTCGAGGAATTCGCCGCCGCCAGTGACGTGCCGGTGATCAACGCCCTGACCGACGACTACCATCCGTGCCAGCTGCTGGCCGATGTCATGACCTGGACCGAGCTTCGCGGCAGCGTCAAGGGCCGCACCGCGGTGTGGATCGGCGACGGCAACAACATGTGCCACTCCTGGATCAACGCCGCACGCCAGTTCGACTTCAAGCTGCGTATCTGCTGCCCCGAGGGCTACGACCCCCGCGAGGATATCCTGGCCGCCGCCGGTGATCGGGTGGTGATCGAGCGCGACCCGATGACCGCCGTGGCCGGCGCCGACCTCGTCACCACCGACGTCTGGGCCTCCATGGGCCAGGAGGAAGAGCAGGCTCGTCGCGAGGCGGACTTTGCCGGTTTCCAGGTCACCGAAGCGATGCTCGACGCCGCCGCCAAGGACGTGCTGTTCCTGCATTGCCTGCCGGCCCACCGTGGGGAGGAAATCAGCGAGACCCTGCTCGACGATCCCCGCGCGGTCGTCTGGCAGGAAGCCGGCAACCGCCTGCACGCCCAGAAGGCGCTGCTGGAGTTCTTGATGCTGGGTCAGGTCAACGGCTGAGATCCTGGTCGACGCACTTATAGACTTTGGTCTAATTCGACGATTGTCGTATACTGGTCCCATCTTCTTTTTCGGGATGGGACCATGGCCCTCACCGCTGATCACAACGACACCGCCCAGCGCATCGACCTCACCGCCTTCATCGAGGATCTCTACCGCGATGGCGAGGTGCTGGAGGCGATCACCCAGCCCAGTCGCGGGCTCAGCGCCGAGCGGCTCGATTCTCTGACCCGCTCACGGTCCCAGGCCTCGCGTCTGCGCCGCCTATTGCGCCAGGCGCTGGTGGCCCACAATAGCCAGGGGCGGCTGGTGCTCACCACCACCGGACGTGAACTGGCCTTTGATCTATATGGTGTCGGCGCCGCCGACCTTCACGCCAGCGCCTGAGGTCTCCTGAGGTCTAAAGCGAGCGAGCGACCGACGCTGCTGTCTGGGTGTCGCCAGCCATCAACAGCCAGGCGGTAAATAGCCCGGCGGTCTCCTGACACCAGCCAGATATGCCAAGGGCGCCCAGCGGGCGCCCTTGGTGCTTCTGCTATCGATTGTTGCCACTCTTCGTTTTTACCATTAGCGGCTCTTGCCAATATCCGTTGTGACCCCTGGCCTTTTCCAGCGGCGGTCGTTGTTACCTACGGCCTATGCAAACGGCAGTCTGCAACTTGGCAGCCCGCCACTGCGTCGCCGGTGAAGGCCCCCTCGATCAGGCCGCCGCGTCGGTATCTGCAGCCCCCTTCGTCCAGGCGTGGCGCTTGAAGGCGTCGTCGATGGGCGTGTCCGCCAGGTGATTCACGTAGTTCGACAGAATCTTCTGGCTCACCCCCAGCACGATATCCAGCAGCTGCTGCCGGCTGAAGCCCGCCTCGAGGAAGTGCTCCACCACGGCCGGATCCGGACGTCCGCGATCACGCACGATGGCCAGCGTGGTCTGGCGCAGCAGTTCCAGACGATCATCTTCCAGCGGCTGCTGGTCGCGCAGCGCCTGGGTGATGGCGGGGTCCACCTTCATCATGCCGGCCACCGCCGTGTGCACGGCCACACAGTACTCGCAATCATGCTCGACGTTGATCGCCTGCCAAACCACCGTCTTCTCGGCGGCATCGAAACTCGAGGCGAGAAACAGCTCATGCAGTCGCTGGTAGGCCTCCAGCACGCCCGGCGCTTCGGCCATCACGCTATACAGGGCCGGGATCATGCCCATCTCCTTCTGCGCCTTCTCGAGCAGGGGGCGGCTTTTTTCGGGGGCGCTGGACAGATCGTGCTGAGTAAAGTCGGTCATGGGTCTCTATTCCAATACAGAGGTGAAGGGATACGTCGATGAACGTGCTACTTGGTGGCGCTCGTTGCCGAATCCTTTCCTCGCACTCTCCCTACCCTCCTCATCACGCCTGTTCTGGCACAGATTGGCAGCGACACCAAGGATGTCGCATGACGTCAACAAAACGACGGTTGGTGCCAAGTGACAGGCCGTCATCTTCGCCACACTGCGCCCATTCACGACGAGGAGAGCATCATGAACCGCAACGTCATTCTGACCTGCGCCGTGACCGGCGCCGGCGACACCACCGCCAAGAGCGACAAGGTTCCGGTCACCCCCGAGCAGATCGCCAACGACTGCATCGAGGCCGCCAAGGCCGGCGCCAGCATCGCCCACATCCACGTGCGCGACCCCGAGACCGGTGGCGTCAGCCACTCGCTGGATCACTTCCGCGAGGTGATGGAGCGGGTGCGCGAGGCCGACACCGACATCGTCATGAACATCACCGCCGGCGGTGGAGGGGACTGGATTCCGGACAGCCAGGATCCGACCCGTGGCGGCCCCGGCACCGACATCCAGACCCCGGCCCAGCGCCATGAGCCGGTGGGCGAGCTGCTGCCTGAGCTGTGCACCCTGGACTGCGGCAGCCTCAACTTTGGCGACATGATCTACGTCAACTCCGCCGACTGGCTGCGTGAACACGCCCGCCTGGTGCAGGCCGCCGGGGTCAAGCCTGAGCTCGAGTGCTTCGACCTGGGCCATGTATGGTTCGCCCGCCAGCTCCAGGCCGAAGGCCTGATCGACGGTGACCCGCTCTACCAGCTGTGCCTGGGCATCCCCTGGGGCGCCGAGGCCGACACCGAGACCATGCTGGCCATGCGCAACAAGCTGCCGACCAACGCCAACTGGGCGGCCTTCGGCATCGGTCGCCACCAGATGCCCATGGCCGCCCAGGCGGTACTGCTCGGCGGCCACGCCCGCGTCGGCCTCGAGGACAACCTCTACCTGGAAAAGGGAGTACTGGCCTCCAACGCCCAGCTGGTCGAGAAAGCCGGTCGGATGATCAACCACCTTGGCGCCAACGTGATGACCCCGGCCGAAACCCGCAAGTTCCTCAAGCTGCGCGACCCGTCCACCGGTCAGATCGCCGGCGACAGCGCTGGAGGTGATGCATGAAACAGCTATCCGTCATCGGTACCGGCGTCATCGGCAACGGCTGGATCGCTCGAGCCCTGGCCAACGGCTGGCGTGTTGCCGCCTTTGACCCCGACCCCAAGGCCGAGGCACGCACCCGTGCCTTCGTCGACAATGCCTGGCCGTCACTGGAAAAACGCGGCCTGGCCGAGGGCGCAAGCCCCGACAACCTGCGCTTTGCGACGTCGCTGGAAGCCGCGGTGGACGGCGCCGACCTGATCCAGGAAAACGTGCCCGAGCGCCTCGAGCTCAAGCGCAGCATCCTGGCCCAGATCGACGCCGCGGCGCCGCCTGAGGTGCTGATCGGCTCCTCGACCTCGGGCTTCAAGCCCAGCGACCTGCAACAGGGCTGTCAGCACGCGCCCGGCCGGGTCATCGTCGCCCATCCCTTCAATCCGGTGTATCTGCTGCCGCTGGTCGAGCTGGTCGGCGGCGAGGCCACCCAGGCCGAGCACACCGAGCGGGCCCAGGCGCTGTACCAGGCACTCGACATGCGCCCGCTGGTGGTGCATCGCGAGATCGAAGGGCATATCGCCGATCGCCTGATGGAGGCGCTGTGGCGGGAGGCCCTGCACCTGGTCAACGACGGTGTCGCCACCACCGAAGAGATCGACGCCGCCGTGGTCTACGGCTGCGGCCTGCGCTGGTCACTGATGGGCACCTTCCTGACCTTCCATCTGGCCGGCGGCGATCAGGGCATGCGCCACATGCTGGAACAGTTCGGCCCCGCCCTGAAGCTGCCCTGGACCAAGCTCGAGGCCCCGGAGCTGACCGACGAGCTGATCGATCGGGTGGTCGAGGGCTGCGAGCACCAGGCCGCGGGTCGCAGCGTGTCCGAGCTGGATCGCCGTCGTGACGACTTTCTGGTCGAGCTGCTCGGGCTGGTCCAGAAGTACTGGCCGGAGGCGGAAGGCCTCGAGGGGCGCATCTGATGGCGCTGCTCGACACCGACGTCAAGCCTGACTGGGTCGACTACAACGGCCATATGAACGACGCCGAGTACGCCAGGGTGTTTTCCCTGGCGGTCGACACCCTGATGGAGCGCATCGGCCTCGACGAGGCCGGGCGCCACCGGCACGGCTACACCCTCTACACCCTGGAGACCCACCTGCGCTACCTGCGCGAGGCCCACCAGGGGCAGCCCCTTCAGGTCGAGGTCACGCTGGTCGATCGTGACGCCAAGCGCCTGCATCTGTGGTTCGAGCTGCACAGCGGCGAACAGCTGCTGGCCACCAGCGAACAGATGTTGATGGGCATCGACCTCGACAGCGGTCGACCGGGACCTTTCCCCGAGGCGGTGGACACCGCCATCGCTGCGCTGCCGGTCATCTCATCGCCCGCTCCCGAGGGACTCGGGCGGCGTATCGGCATCGTCCGACGCTGACGGCGCCATCAGCGCAGATTCGGCCAGGGAACACCAGACCATGACCATCGATGACTTCGCCGAACGTTTCCAGGCCGGGCTCGACGCCATGGCGACGATGCCGATGAACCAGGCGAGGCGCCACTACGACGAGCTCTGCGCCAGCTTCGCCGGCCCCGTACCGGCCACGATCGCCGTCACCGACGAGGTCATCGACGGCGTCGGCGTGCGCCGCTATCGGCCGCACCTCGGCGCCGAAGGCGTGGTGCTCTACGCCCACGGTGGCGGCTTCACCATCGGTTCGATAGAGAGCCACCAGGGTGTCGCCGCCGGTCTTGCCCAGGCCCTCGGGCGAGAGGTCGTCAGCCTGAACTACCGGCTGATGCCCGAGGCGTGCTATCTCGCGCTGCTCAACGACGTCGAGGTGGTCCGTCGGCGGCTTGCGCCGGTTGCCCTGGTCGGCGACAGCGCCGGTGCCCGGCTGGTGCTGGACGCCGCCAGGCGTGCTGCCGACGACAGCCCCCTGGGCCTGGTCTACCCGCTGCTCGGCACGCCAAGCGACACAAGCCTCGGACCGGACGCGCCGCTGCTCAGCCGTCAGGACGTGTTGGCAGCCTGGTCAATGATCGCCGAACAGGCTCGCCGGATCGGCGACGACCTGCCCGCCAGCCGGGCCATCGAGTGCCTGGCCGTGGAGCATGACCCGCTGACGCCCCCCTTGCTGGCAACACTGGATGAATGGCGCCGCTGCCACCACCAGATCGGTGTGCATATGGCCGAGGGCATGTTGCACGGCGCCCTGCACGCGCGCTCGTCACTGCCTGCCATGGAGGCTGCCTGGCGAGCATTCTGCCGTGCGCTTGCCGCACATCTTGACTAGAGTCTTTTCTCTAAACGCCTTGTTTTTCAAGTGCTTGAATCGACTAACCGGCACATTTTCGTCGTCTTTACCCTGCCCAACCGAGGACACCGCCGACCGCCCGCCCCTCCAAAACGACAACGAGACGCCAATGAACCAGAACATCACCACTTCGGTCGCCACCGTGGCCACCGTCATCGCCCTGATCTCCTTTGCCGCCCTCGCCCCAGGCCCCTTCCAGACGCTGCTTGACGCCATCAAGGTCAACGTCATCGGCAACTTCGGTTTCATCTTCACCTACCCGGCCTTCGCCGCCTCCATCGTCTTTACCGTGCTGATGTTCACCCCCCTGGGGCGGCTCCGGTTCGGCCAGGGAGATCCCGAATTCTCCACCCTGGCCTGGCTCGGCATGCTGTTCGCCACCGGCATGGGCATCGGCCTGGTGACCTGGGGCGTGCTGGAACCGCGCTACCACGTCGATGCCGGCCACAGCACCGACCAGGCCCTGCTGTACGCCTTCAACCACTGGGGCCTGCTGGCCTGGGCCGGCTATCTGGCGATCGGCGTGATCTTCGCTCACGCCATGTACAACCTGAACATCGACAAGCCCGCCGAGACGCTGCTTGGTGGCGGCTTTCTCAGCAAGCTCAACCTGGTCAGCCTGGTGGTGTCTACCGTCATCGGCCTGTCGCTGACCTTCTCCTACGCCACCGATCCGCTCAAACAGAGCCTCGAGCAGTTCTTCGGCATCGACGCCAGCCCCACCCTGATCATACTGGTGCTGTCGCTGTTCGCGATCGCCTCCAGCGCCTCGGGGCTCCAGCGTGGCATCAAGTGGCTGAGCAACTACAACACGCTGTTCGCCCTGTTTCTGATGGTCAGCGTCTTCGTGCTGACCTCACCGCTGGACATCCTCGGCACCTTCACCCGACTGTTGCCGGAATACCTGGTGAAGTACCCGGCGATGGCGACCGATATCGGCCTCGGCGATCCCGAGCACAAGGCCTGGCTGGCGGACTGGCTGTACGCCTTCGAAGCCGCCTGGTACGGCTGGTTTGTGTTCACCGGCGTATTCATCGCGCGTATCTCGAAGGGCCGCACCCTGCGCCAGCTGGTACTGGGGGTGATGCTGGTGCCGAGTCTGTTCTCCTGCCTGTGGTTTACCACCTTCGGCCTCGGCGGACTCGAGACCGGCTCCGAGGACGTCTTCGCCCTGATGGCGACCCTCGACAGCCATGGCGTGCTGTCGGCCGTCCTGGCGCTCAACATCCTGCTGTTCTTCGTCACCAGCGCCGACTCGGCGGGACTGGTCTGCGAGATGCTGACGGTGCGCCGCTCACGAGCCTTCTGGATCGTTGCCATGGCCGCCCTGGCGGTGGTGATCAACTGGCTGGAAGGCGACATCTTCAAGGTCATTCTGACCCTGATCTCGGTCGCCGCCGTGCCTGTCGCCTTCGGAATCTTCGCCCTGGTCGCCGCCTTCCTGGTGCGCATCCGAGGCAGACACGATGATCTGAGCGACAGGCAGGGCCAGGACTCCTGAGCCGCATTGTCGAGTGCCACCCCAACGACCAACGCAGACAGGGCCTGTAAACAGGCCCTGTCTGCGTCATGACCAGGTGTGGTTGGCGGACTTACGTCCAGGGGCCAGCGTCGGCAGACGCCGGCCCCTTCACGCTAGCTCTGGGATGCTAGCTCAAGGGCAGTTCCATCAGAACTTGCCCAATTCGGCCTCCAGCGGGAACATCGCCGCCGACAGCTCGCCTACCGTCATCACCGGAGACTCCGGCGCCTTGGCCGTCGGCCAGGCCTCGAGCAGCCCGTCGTAGCCCTCGACCAGGGCATCGTAGGCACCCGCCTGACGGAACATGTCGGCGTGGCGCTCCAGCGACTCCCGGGCGGTCAGCACAAAGCCACGACCGTCCTGATACTCGACCACGTTCTTGAACTCGCCGTCATCCACGGCTTCTTCGTACTCGTGCAGCGCGGTCTTCAACAGCGCCAGCTGGACCTTGGCCTGAAAGCCCGCATCCTGCTCGAGGCCATCGTCGACGTCGGCCATGGCCGAGAGGATGGTCTCGCGAAGCGATGCGTAATCCTGTTCGACCTCGCTCCAGTCACCGCCCTGCTGCACCTTACCGGAGAAGGCTTCCAGCTCAGTATCGAAAGCGTCAATGCCACGGCTTTCCAGCGCAGGCGCGATGCCGGGGTACACCTCGTGGTAGGGATGACCAAAGTGGGGGTAGGACGCGGTCTTGGCCCCCTCGGTGTAGAGCTCCTTGGCGACCTCAAGGTGGCCGAGCATCAGCGCGAGCTCAGTGGTGTAGACGCCAGGGTTGGCCGCGTCGACGTGGCCACCTTCGCCGCCTTCGCCACCTTCGCCGCCTTCGCCACCTTCACCGCCTTCACCGCCTTCACCGCCTTCACCGCCTTCACCGCCTTCGCCGCCTTCACCACCTTCGCCGCCTTCACCGCCTTCACCGCCTTCGCCACCTTCACCACCGGAAGACGCCGTCAGATAGGCAAAGACCGCATAGGGATCGCTGGCGAGGGAGGCACTTTCACCGCCTTCGCCGCCTTCGCCGCCGTGGCCGTGCTCGCCACCTTCACCGCCTTCGCCGCCGTGGCCCTTC